>NZ_JBQCWZ010000007.1:0-61611 GCF_051956895.1 Neisseria sp. P0021.S006 | reverse complement strand
CCACTTTGCCCAATGTACCCAATACGATGGCCACCAAAACCAGTGCGCGGTAGATGCCCAAGTGTTTGCCGCGGAACAGGAAGCGGATATTGGATTCGCCGAAGTAGTACCAGCCGATGATGGTGGTGAAGGCGAAGAAGGTCAGGCAGACGGCGAGCAATTGTGAACCAAAACCCGGGAAGGCTTTGTTAAACGCCAGTTGGGTAACTGCTGCGCCGGTTTCGCCGGACAGGTTGGCATCGGTCAGCAGGATAATCAGCGCGGTTGCCGTGCAGACCATCAGCGTATCGATAAAAATACCGATAAACGCGGCCATACCTTGTTGCACAGGGTGTTTGACGTTGGCGGTCGCGTGAGCGTGCGGGGTCGAACCCATACCGGCCTCATTGGAAAACAGGCCGCGTGCCACGCCGAAGCGGACTGCCTCGCGCATACCGATACCGGCCGCACCGCCCAATACCGCTTCGGGATTGAAGGCGGCAACAAAGATACTGTGGAACATCGGGATAATGTGGTCGGAGAATTTGAACAAAATAATCACGGCACACAAGATGTAAATTACCGCCATAAACGGCACGACAAATTGCGCGATACCGGCAATGCGGTTGATACCGCCGATGATGATCAGGCCGGCGAATACCGCCAAAGCAATGCCGACAGCCATCGGAGGAATATCGAAAGCCAAATTCATGGCCGAGGCGATGGAATTGGATTGGGTTGCGTTGCCGATGAAACCCAGCGCGATAATCAAGGCGATGGAGAAAAAGCCGGACAGGAAACGCGCCGCGCCACGGCCGATTTTCGGGGTCAGGCCGTGCGTGATGTAAAACGCAGGGCCGCCGATGTATTTGCCGTGGCTGACCACGCGGTATTTTTGCGCCAAAACGGCTTCTGCAAAAATGGTAGACATGCCCAGAATGGCAGACAACCACATCCAAAAAATGGCCCCCGGGCCGCCGGCAGTAATCGCAGTGGCGACACCGGCAACGTTACCGGTACCGATTTGCGCAGAAATCGCTACGGCAAGCGCTTGAAATTGAGACAGGGATTTGCTTTCGTGGTCTTTGTCTTTTTTGCTGAACAAGCCGCCGAAAACGGCTTTAAAACCCGCCCCCAATTTGGTAATTTGCGGCGCGCCCAAGTACAGGGTAAAAAACAGGCCAATACCGATTAAGGCATAAATCAGCAGGTAGTCCCAAAGAACCAGATTGACTGCACCCACCAGAGCAGACAATATTTCTTCCATAATAAAACCTTTAATAAAAACAATAAAAATAAAATGATACGGGTAACTACTCCCACTCATTTTTCGCGTTTGGCAATATCGGCGAGCAGGCCGTTTTGCCATTCGATACCGGTTAAGTTGTTAACAATTTTGACCGATTTTGTCATCATACCGTAAACCTTCGTGAATTAAAACGAAAAACTGACAAAGGTTTGCCGCAAATGTGCTTCTTTATTTAAAAAAGTTTCTTTGTTTTCAGACGGCCTGTTTTTGCAAATATTCGGGCCGTCTGAATATTTTGGCTAAAGGCAACTTATGATAAAATGCACGCCTTACAAATGAAGCAAATTCCGCCTCAGCGCGTGAAAAAACGAAAGGAATCAACATGGCAGGCCATAGTAAGTGGGCAAATATCCAACACAAAAAAGCCCGACAAGATGCCAAACGCGGCAAAATCTTCACCCGTCTGATTAAAGAAATTACCGTTGCTGCCCGCATGGGCGGCGGCGATCCCGGCGCGAACCCGCGCCTGCGCCTGGCTTTGGAAAAAGCCGCTGAAAACAATATGCCTAAAGACAACGTGCAACGTGCCATCGACAAAGGTACGGGCAATCTGGAAGGCGTGGAATACATCGAGTTGCGTTACGAAGGCTACGGCATCGGCGGCGCGGCTTTGATGGTGGACTGTCTGACCGACAACAAAACCCGTACCGTTGCCGATGTGCGCCATGCGTTCACTAAAAACGGCGGTAACTTGGGTACCGACGGCTGCGTAGCGTTCAACTTCGTTCATCAAGGCTATTTGGTGTTTGAACCGGGCGTTGACGAAGATGCGCTGATGGAAGCAGCTTTGGAAGCCGGTGCGGAAGACGTCATCACCAACGACGACGGTTCCATCGAAGTGATTACCGCGCCGAACGACTGGGCCGGTGTGAAATCGGCTTTGGAAGCCGCAGGCTACAAATCTGTTGACGGCGACGTTACCATGCGCGCCCAAAACGAAACTGAATTGAGCGGCGAAGATGCGGTTAAGATGCAAAAACTGATTGACGCATTGGAAGATTTGGACGACGTACAAGACGTTTACACTTCTGCCGTGTTGAATCTGGACTAAACAGTTTAAAGAACAAAAGGCCGTCTGAAATTTCAGACGGCCTTTTTATATCGAAACCAATCAGATTTTTCTGGTTTTCAACCAAGCCCAAAGCAGCAGCAATACCACGAAGCTGAAATACAAAATACTCCACACCGGTAGGGCGACGCCGAATAGATAGTCCGGCTCGGCGCAGTTGCCAAAGCCGCGGACGATAGGTTCAAACCAATCGAACAAAGGCCAGTCGCGCAGGCGGAAGGTCCAAGGTGCGCCGCAAGAAGGGGCGGTGCCGGGCGGCAGGCTTTGCAGCCAAATTTGATAGGCGGCGACACCGGCGCCGTAAACGGCCGGGGCGGCAATCAACAATGCCGAGAGTGAGCGGGCAAATTTGGAAGATTGCGAGCTGAATGCCGTAACAATGGCCAACAGCCCGACTGCCAATACGCACAAGCGTTGCAGGATACACAATACGCACGGGTTCATGCCCAAAACGTATTGGGAAATAAATGAGCCGCAGGCGGCAAATATGGAGAGGACGACTAGAAATAAAACAGTCTTGCGGAAAAAGTTCATGACATAAAACCTTTCAGACGGCCTGGACGCAAAACAGCCGCTAAATAATGTTTACTTTAACACAAAACGCATATGCTTTTTTTGATTTGACGGTTTTTTGCGTATGTTTGTTGATGTTGCGTAACCATAAATATGGAAATAAGAATGTGTTCCATATCGAAAAGGCCGTCTGAAATGTTCAGACGGCCCTTAGGGGAGAGACGTTTTATTTTTTCCCGTGAGATTTTTTGACATCTGCTTCAGTAATTGTACCGCCGCCATTATTGAAGGCGTTCATGATGTAAGTGGCAACGGCGGCAACATCGGCATCATTGATGGCAGTAGAAGGCATAAAGCCGTTGTAGGATTTGCCGTTTACTTTAATCGGGCCGTTGATGCCTTTGGTCATGCTTTGCAACAGCACTTGCGGTTTTTTATTGATATAGTCGGACTGGAATAAAGGCGGGAACATGGCACCCCGGCCTTCACCTTTTTTGCCGTGGCAGGCGGCGCAGTTGGTTTCGTAAATCTTTTGTCCTTTGCTCATCAGTGTGGCATCGGCGGCAAAAGCGGTTGGGATGCTGAGTGCGGTCAGAAGGAGCAGGATAGTGCGGAGTGCAGTCATGATGTGTTCCTTTTTGAGTAGTATTTTTGATGGCTACACGCTTGGTTTGCGTTTTAATAGCTTGATGATAACGCTAAAGGCCGTCTGAAAGTGGATTTTTCAGACGGCCTTTGGTTTAGGTCAAATCCAGCCTTGCAGATTAGCCCGGCTTAATTGTGCAAGTGCGGCAATCCAGTCGGCGGAATCGTTGAGGCAGGGGATGTAACGGTATTCTTTGCCGCCTGCGGCGTGGAATTGTTCGCGTCCCATAATGGCGATTTCTTCCATGGTTTCGAGGCAGTCGGCCAGGAAGCCGGGGCAGAATACGTCGAGTTTGGTCGTGCCTTGTTTCGGCAGCTGATCAAACAGGGCTTGCGTGCTGGGCTTGATCCATTGGGATTTGCCAAACTGGCTTTGGAAAGAAACGATATATTCTTGTTCGGACAAGCCCAATGCTTGCGCCAACAGTTTGGCAGTATGGTGGCACTCGTCAGGATAGGGGTCGCCGTCGTCGTGATGCTTTTGCGGAATGCCGTGGAAACTCAACATCAGTTTTTCGCCGCGTCCGTTTTGGGCCCAATAGGCTTCAATATGCTGCTTCATGGCTTGAATATAGGCGGCATCGTCGTAATAACGGGAGACAGTGCGGACGCTCATTTGGTTGCGTTGCAGCAATAACTCTTGAAACACTTTATCCAAAGCCGCGCCAGTAGAAGAGCCGGCATATTGCGGATAGAGCGGGATGACCAGCAATTTGCCCACGCCTTGGGCTTTGAGTTCCGCCAAAACATCGGCAACGCTTGGATTGCCGTAAGTCATGGCATGACGGACGATGACATCGGGCAAATGTTTGGCTAGGGCTTCTGCTTGGCGGTGTGTGTAAACCTCAAGCGGCGAACCTTCTTTAAACCAAACTTTTTCATAGGCATGCGCGCTTTTTTTCGGGCGAAAAGTCAATACCAAGCCGCGCAATATCGGTTGCCATAAAAGTTTAGGCAGTTCGACAACGCGTTGATCGGACAGAAATTCTTTCAAGTAAGGCTTGACTGCGGCAGCCGTCGGCGCGTCAGGCGTGCCGAGGTTGAGCAGCAGGACGGCGGTGCGGTTTTGTGCGGTGTAGGCTAAGGGAGGTTCGGTATGGAAACGGGACATGATTGTGCTTTATTAATTAAGAATATTGAGGCCGTCTGAAAAGCAGTTTGAATTAAAACCTGATTTCAGACGACCTTTTAAAGGATTAATCCACACCGCGGGCGCGGTTTTCATGGAATTGCGCCTGCCAATCGGCAAATTTGCCTTGTTCGATGGCTTCGCGCATTTCTGCCATGATGACTTGGTAGAAGTGCAGATTGTGGATGGTGTTGAGCTGTGCGCCCAAGATTTCGCCGACACGGTGCAGATGGTGCAGGTAGGAGCGGCTGAAATTCTGACAGGCGTAGCAGGTGCAGCTTTCATCAATCGGACGCTTGTCGAGTTTGTGTTTGGCGTTTTTGATTTTCAAATCGCCAAAACGGGTAAACAGCCAGCCGTTACGCGCATTGCGGGTAGGCATGACGCAGTCGAACATATCCACGCCGTGTGCCACGCCGTACACCAAGTCTTCAGGCGTGCCGACGCCCATCAAATAATGTGGCTTGTGTTCCGGCAGGATAGGGCCGACGGCGCGCAACATGCGGTACATTTCGGGCTTAGGTTCGCCAACGGACAAGCCGCCGATGGCCAAGCCGGGGAAGTCGAGCTCTTCCAAACCTTTCAGCGATTCTTCACGCAAATCTTCATACATCGCGCCTTGTACAATGCCAAACAGCGCATTTGGGTTTTTCAGGTCTTCAAAAGCCTTTTTGCTTCGTTCCGCCCAGCGCAGGCTCATTTGCAGCGATTTTTGCGCTTGGCTGTGCGTTGCTTCTCCAGGGGTACATTCGTCTAACTGCATCACAATGTCGGAATTCAACACAGTTTGGATTTTCATCGACACTTCGGGCGAGAGGAACAGTTTGTCGCCGTTGATCGGGCTTTGGAAGGTACAGCCTTCTTCGGTCAGCTTGCGCATGTCGGACAACGAGAATACTTGGAAGCCGCCTGAGTCGGTCAAAATCGGCTTATCCCAACCGATAAATTCGTGCAGGCCGCCGAATTGTTCGATGACTTCCAAACCGGGGCGCAGCCACAGATGGTAAGTGTTGCCTAAGATGATTTGTGCTTTGATGTCATGCAGGTTTTGCGGGTTCATCGCTTTGACCGAACCATATGTGCCGACCGGCATAAATACAGGCGTTTCGATTTTGCCGTGGTTCAGTTCCAAAGTACCGCGTCGGGCATGACCGTCTTTTTTGTGTAAGGTAAATTTGAGCATAATAATAAGAGATTGGATGTTCGCGTGTGTGCGAAATGAAAGGGCAGATTATAAAGGATTTTTCGCTGGTTGACGGCTGGATTTTATCTTCTCTAAAACAATGCTTCAGACGGTCTGAATAATAGAAGAAATAAAACAATGAGGCATAAATCAAACAAAATTATCTAGGCCGTCTGAAAAGTATTTACAGATGCTTGCAAAAGGGAACACGCTTCGTTACAATAAGCGCCTTAGATGAAGGCACATAGCTCAGTTGGTTAGAGCACCACCTTGACATGGTGGGGGTCGTTGGTTCGAGTCCAATTGTGCCTACCAAATTTCCATAACGGCTTTATGCCGTTATTTTTTAATGTTTTGGAGCTTTCTGATGTTGAACATTACCTTGCCGGACGGTTCGGTCCGCCAATATGAATCACCCGTTACCGTGGCGCAAATTGCAGCGTCTATCGGTGCAGGTCTGGCAAAGGCAACGGTAGCGGGCAAGGTTAACGGTAAATTGGTGGATGCTTGCGATCCGATTACCGAAGATGCCCACGTTCAAATCATTACGCCTAAAGACAAAGAAGGTGTGGAAATTATCCGCCACTCCTGCGCGCACTTGGTCGGTCATGCGGTCAAGCAGCTCTACCCTGATGCCAAAATGGTTATCGGCCCGGTCATTGAAGACGGATTCTATTACGATATCGCAACTGAAAAACCATTTACGCCTGATGATGTGGCCGCCATCGAAGCGCGCATGAAAGAGTTGATTGCACAAGACTATGACGTCATTAAAGTGATGACGCCCCGTGCAGAAACCATCAAAATTTTCCAAGATCGCGGCGAAGAGTACAAATTGCGTCTGATTGAAGACATGCCTGAAGTGGAAGCAATGGGTATGTATCATCATCAGGAATACGTCGATATGTGCCGCGGTCCTCACGTTCCCAATACCCGTTTCTTGAAAAACTTCAAGCTGACCAAACTGGCAGGCGCATACTGGCGCGGCGACAGCAATAATGAAATGTTGCAACGTATTTACGGTACGGCTTGGGCAAGTAAAGACGAATTGAAAGCCTATATCCAACGCATCGAGGAAGCAGAAAAACGCGACCACCGTAAGCTGGGTAAACAATTGGATTTGTTCCACCTGCAAGATGAAGCGCCGGGTATGGTGTTCTGGCATCCTAAAGGCTGGGCTTTGTGGCAGGTGATTGAGCAGCATATGCGCAAAGAGTTGAATGCTGCCGGTTATAAAGAGGTGAAAACGCCTCAGATTATGGATAAAACCTTCTGGGGAAAATCTGGCCACTGGGAAAACTATAAAGACAATATGTTTGTGACCAGTTCGGAAAAACGCGAATACGCGGTTAAGCCGATGAACTGTCCGGGTCATGTACAAATTTTTAATAACGGCCTGCGCTCATATCGCGATTTACCAATGCGTTTGGCTGAGTTTGGTTCTTGCCATCGTAATGAACCAAGCGGTGCGTTACATGGTCTGATGCGTGTTCGCGGTTTTGTGCAAGATGATGCGCATATCTTCTGTACCGAAGATCAAATCGTTGATGAAGCACGCGCATTCAATGAATTGCTGGTTCGCATTTACAAACAATTCGGCTTCCATGATGTTGCCGTGAAGCTGTCACTCCGCCCTGAACAACGTGCAGGTTCTGACGAAGTTTGGGATAAAGCCGAACAAGGTCTGCGTGATGCATTGACCGCTTGCGGCGTAGAGTGGGAAGAGCTGCCTGGCGAAGGCGCATTCTACGGTCCTAAGATTGAGTATCATGTTAAAGATGCTTTGGGTCGTTCTTGGCAGTGTGGTACCCTGCAGTTGGACTTCGTATTGCCGGAGCGTTTGAATGCCGAATATGTAACTGAAAACAACGACCGTGCGCGTCCTGTAATGTTGCACCGTGCTATTTTGGGTTCATTGGAGCGCTTCATCGGTATTCTGATTGAAAACCATGCAGGCTCATTCCCATTGTGGCTTGCGCCGGTTCAAATGGTGATTATGAATATCACCGAGAACCAAACAGATTATTGTCGCGAAGTGGCTGCCAAATTGCAGGCTGCAGGCTTCCGTGTCGAATTGGATTTGCGTAACGAAAAAATCGGTTACAAAATCCGTGACAACAGCCAATACCGTTTCCCTTATCAAATCGTTGTCGGCGATAAAGAGAAACAAGAAAACAAAGTTGCGGTACGCCGCAAAGCAGAAGACTTGGGTTCTTTGAATGTCGATGATTTTATTGCGCAATTGCAGCAAGAAATCACTGACGCCCTCGTCAATCATTAATTTTTATAGGAGTATTCATCATCGCTCAAGAACGCGAAGCACGAATCAATGGTGAAATTACCGCCAAAGAAGTGCGATTAATCAGTGAGTCAGGCGATCAGCTTGGTGTCGTTTCAGTTCGTGAAGCTCTGGCTATGGCCGAAGAGCAAGATGTCGATTTGGTAGAAATTTCCCCGACTGCCAAACCGCCCGTATGCAAACTGATGGATTACGGTAAATACAAATACCAACAAGCCAAGAAGCGCGACGAAGCCAAGAAAAACCAAAAGCAGGTACAAATCAAGGAAATTAAATTCCGTCCGGGTACTGATGAAGGCGACTATCAAATCAAGATGCGCAACATCAACCGCTTCCTTGCCGATGGTGACAAAGTCAAAGTGACATTGCGTTTCCGCGGTCGTGAGATGGCCCACCAACAATTGGGCGCCCAACTGCTTGAACGCGTAAAAGAAGAGTTGGCTGAAGTGGCACAAATCGAGTCCTTCCCTAAAATGGAAGGCCGCCAAATGGTGATGATGATTGCGCCTAAGAAGAAATAAAGCTATAATGCAAGGCTTATTTCGATTGCCGCTCGGAATAAGGTTTAATTAGCGGCAAAAACCGTGGTATTTTGGGTTCCAAGTGTTTGAAATTTTATTTCAAAACCCCTTATACCTTATCTAATAACGAATGGAGTTTTCCAATGCCTAAAATGAAAACCAAGTCTAGCGCGAAAAAACGCTTTAAAGTACTGGGTAACGGTGGTGTAAAACGCGGTCATGCGTTCAAAAGTCACATCCTGACCAAAAAAACCACTAAAACTAAACGTCAATTGCGCGGCACCGCTATGGTGGATTCACGCGATTTGGCTTCTGTTGCTAAAATGTTGCCCTACGCTTAAGGAGTTTAGAATATGCCACGCGTAAAACGCGGTGTTACCGCTCGTGCTCGTCACCAAAAAGTCTTCGCGTTAGCCAAAGGCTACCGCGGTCGTCGTAAAAACGTTTACCGTGTTGCCAAACAAGCGGTAATGAAAGCCGGTCAATACGCATACCGTGACCGTCGCCAACGCAAACGTCAATTCCGTCAACTGTGGATCGTTCGTATCAACGCAGGTGCCCGTGAAAATGGTCTGTCTTACAGCAAATTCATGAACGGCCTGAAACGCGCTGCTATCGAAATCGACCGCAAAGTATTGGCTGATTTGGCTGTATTCGACAAAGCTGCATTTGCACAATTGGTTGAAAAAGCTAAAGCTGCTTTGGCTGCTTAATTCGATAAGATTATTTAAAAAGGAAGCGTATGCTTCCTTTTTTCTTTTCTTAAAGAAATCCTATGTAGTTGATTTTCTTTCTTTAAACTCTATTTTTTTATACTAATTTGCGATAAAATAGGCCTCTCTTATCAAACGGATTGGCCGCAGTAAGACAAAAGGCCGTCTGAACGGGTTTGCAATCAAATCCAACAGACGGCTTTGTTGTTTCAGACGGCCTGCCATCAACAAACAGACGATAAACCACCATGGAAAATGTAAACCGTATCGTTGCAGAAGGTATTGCCGCTATTGAAGCCGCGCAAGACTTCAATGCCTTAGAACAAATTAAAGCACGCTATCTTGGTAAAACCGGCGAATTGACCGGACTTTTGAAAACTTTGGGTCAAATGTCTCCTGAAGAGCGTAAAACCATAGGCGCGCACATCAACGAATGTAAAAATCAGTTTCAGACGGCATTTAATAGCAAACGCGATGCCCTGAATGAAGCCAAGCTGCAAGCTCAATTGGCTGCAGAGGCCTTGGATATTACTTTGCCGGGCCGTGCACAAGAACATGGCGGTTTGCATCCAGTTACTTTGACTTTGCAACGTGTGGTTGAGCTGTTTCACGGTATGGGTTTTGAAGTGGCGGACGGCCCTGAAATCGAAGACGATTTCCATAATTTCCAAGCCTTGAATATTCCTGCAAATCACCCAGCGCGTGCGATGCAAGATACTTTCTATGTTGAAAATGGCGACGTTTTGCGCACACACACTTCGCCTATTCAAATCCGCTATATGCTCGACAAAAAAGAGCCACCTATCCGCATTATTGCTCCCGGCCGCGTTTACCGCGTGGACAGTGATGCCACTCACTCGCCTATGTTCCATCAGGCCGAAGGTTTGTGGGTAGAAGAGGGTGTGACTTTTGCCGACTTGAAAGCAGTGTTCACTGACTTTATCCGTCGCTTCTTTGAACGCGATGACCTGCAAGTACGTTTCCGTCCGTCTTTCTTCCCGTTCACCGAGCCTTCTGCCGAAATCGACATCATGGGCGAAAACGGCAAATGGTTGGAAGTCGGCGGTTGCGGTATGGTACATCCTAACGTGTTGAAAAACGTCGATATCGACCCTGAAAAATATACCGGTTTCGCTTTCGGTATCGGTCTCGACCGCTTTGCCATGTTGCGCTACAACGTCAATGACTTGCGTTTATTCTTCGATAACGATTTGAACTTTTTGAAGCAGTTTAAATAAATTTCAGATGGTCTTTTGATAGTCCGTCTGAAAAGTGAATAGATATTACTGATTTCGTCTGATAAAAATTTGTTTCAGACGGCCTGATAGTAGAGAAAATAATATGCAATTTCCTTATTCATGGCTGAGAACCCAAGCCAATCCTGATCTTTCTGCCGATAAACTGGAACATCTTTTGACCATGGCCGGTTTGGAAGTGGAAGAAATCGATACTGCTGCCCCTGCTTTCAGTGGCGTGGTTGTTGCCGAAGTAAAATCCGTTGAAAAACACCCTGATGCAGACCGTTTGAACGTTACCCAAGTTGATGCCGGTACGGGCGAGTTGGTTCAGATTGTTTGTGGTGCGCCGAATGTCAAGCCGGGCATTAAAGTGCCGTGTTCGTTGCCAGGTGCCGTTTTGCCGGGCAATTTCAAAATTAAGCCGACTAAAATGCGTGGTGTGCCATCAAACGGTATGCTGTGTTCGACCAATGAACTGGGTTTGCCTGATGACGGTGTAGACGGCCTGCACATTCTGCCTGAAGATGCGCCTGTCGGTACCAATATCCGTGAATACTTGGATTTGGACGATACGCTGTTTACATTGAAAATTACGCCTAACCGCGCTGATTGCTTGAGTGTTAAGGGTATTGCGCGTGAGGTTTCTGCGTTGACTCAATGTGCGTTTACGCCTGTTGAAATTCAGACGGCCTCTATCGACAGTGAGAAAAAACAGGCTGTCCGTATTGATACACCGGCCGATTGCGGTCGTTTTATCAGCCGCATTATTGAAAATGTCAATGCGAAAGCGGCTACACCCGATTGGATGAAACAACGTTTGGAACGCAGCGGTATCCGCAGCATTTCCGCATTGGTGGACATTGGCAACTATGTGATGCTGGAAATCGGTCAGCCTATGCATGTTTTCGATGCTGACAAGCTGTCAGGCAGCTTGATTGTCCGCCGTGCTCAAAATGGTGAGACTTTGGCGTGTCTGAATGAGAAGACGGTTACTTTGGCGGACAATACACTGGTGGTCGCTGATGAAAAAGGTGCGTTGAGCTTGGCCGGCTTGATGGGCGGCGAGGCAAGCGCGGTTTCTGATGAGACGCAAAATATTGTGTTGGAAGCTGCTTGGTTTGCCCCGGAGATTATTGCAGGTAAATCCCGTCAATACGGTTTTGGTTCGGATTCTTCTTTCCGTTTTGAGCGTGGTGTGGATTGCCGCTTGCAAGCTGATGCCATTGAGCGTGCTACCGAATTGGTGTTGCAGATTTGTGGTGGCGCAGCCGGTGAAATGGTTGAAGCACAAGGCAAATTGCCCGAGGCAAAACAGGTCGAATTGCGTTTAGGCCGTCTGAAAACGGTATTGGGCGTTGAAGTCCCTGCCGATCAAGTCGAAATTATCTTGCAACACTTGGGTTTGAAGCCTGAGAAAACTGCAGAAGGCTTCCGTGTCACTTCTCCTAGCTTCCGTTTCGACATCGAAATCGAAGCCGATTTGATTGAAGAAATCGGCCGCGTTTACGGTTATGAAAATATTCCCGACGACTATACTTCAGGCCGTCTGAAAATGTTGGCTTTGCCTGAAACCAAACGTCCGCGTTTTGCGGTTTATAATGAAATGGCGGCTCGCGGTTACCGCGAAGTGGTCAGCTATGCGTTTGTGGATGAGCAATGGGAGCAAGACTTTGCTGCCAATACCAATCCTATCCGCCTGCAAAATCCGTTGGCGGCGCAGTATGCCGTCATGCGTTCTACGCTTATCGGCGGTTTGGTGGAAGTTTTGCAAAACAATTTGAACCGCAAGCAAAACCGAGTACGCGTGTTTGAGATTGCCCGCGTGTTCAGCAAAGATTCGGCTGATCAATTTGTTCAAAACGAACGTATCGGCGGTTTGTGGTATGGCTCCGTGCTGCCTGAGCAATGGGGCGAGAAAACACGCAACGTGGATTTCTACGATATGAAAGCTGATGTTGAGAGCCTTTTGAAAAGCAAGGAAGTATCCTTTGTTAAGACCGAACATCCGGCATTGCATCCTGGACGTGCTGCTAATATTGTTTCAGACGGCCGAGTAGTTGGTTTTGTTGGCGAGTTGCATCCGAAATGGCTGCAAAAATATGATTTGCCACAAGCGCCGCTGGTATTTGAAATCGATATGGATGCGGTATTGGGTCGTGAGAAAACCCGTTATCAATCCGTATCCAAGTTCCAACCTGCACGCCGAGATTTGGCATTTGTAATGCCTGAAGCTGTGACGCATGATGATTTGTTAAATGTCCTGAAAGCGGCGGCGAACAAGCTGGTTCAAGAAATCAGTGTGTTTGACGTTTACCGCGGTACGGGCGTGCCTGAAGGCATGAAGAGCGTTGCCGTCAAAATCATTTTGCAAGATATGGAAAACACGTTGACAGATGAGGTCATCGAGCCTTTGGTTGCGAAAATGATTAAAGCGGCAGCCGAAAAAGACGCACAGCTTCGCGCTTAAAATAAGATAAAAGTTGTCGCTAAAAATCACTAATAATATTTGATTTTTTGGTGAGGACTTGATTTTTAAAAGAATTTTGGTAATAATTGCACCAGTTTGAATGAAGGTAAACACATGACACTAACTAAAGCAGAATTGGCTGATATTTTGGTCGACAAAGTCAGCAACGTCACCAAGAATGATGCCAAAGAAATCGTCGAGCTCTTTTTTGAAGAAATCCGCAGCACTTTGGCGCGTGGTGAAGAAATTAAAATTTCCGGTTTCGGCAATTTCCAATTGCGCGACAAACCTCAACGCCCTGGCCGTAACCCTAAAACAGGCGAAGAAGTGCCGATTACCGCACGCCGTGTGGTAACTTTCCATGCCAGCCAAAAACTCAAAGGCATGGTGGAGCATTACTATGACAAACAACAATAATCCGGTTATTCCTGCCAAGCGTTATTTTACGTTGGATGAAATGTGCCAATTGGTGCAAATCAGTCCGGCTCAGTTTGCCCAATGGCAACATGAAAATAATGTTGTGATTGGATACGGTGGCGATCGATATACGCGCTCAGATGTTGTTAAGTTGTTGAAACTGAAAGATACGTTTGAACCGTATATCGATACGTTCAGCCGTGGCGCTTTGGATGCAAACGGCAATCCTGCCGCCAATGCGGAAGAAGTCCGTCATGGTCTGACGCAAATTTTGTCTGATTTGGAGCGTCATCTAGGTTCTGAACAACAAAACCATCATGTTGAGCTGTAATCGATAGGGAAACTCTGATCAAAAGTGCGAAAGCATACAAAGATTTGCATAATTGATTCTAATAAAGGCTGTTTGAATGATTTTCAGACGGCCTTTATTGTTTTATATTGCTTTCAAAATATCAGAATCTTGATTGCAAATGATTCTATGAAATAGCCGTAAATGTTATACTTAGCCTCTTGTTTGCCGATTGGGAAGAAACAGTCATTAGATAATGCGGATAAATGCCGCTTTTTCATGGCAGACTGAGGTTTTTAAAACAAATGTAACGGCAGAATAAACAGGCTGCCGGACAACATTCAAATCGATGAAATGGATAGCAGAAAATGAGCAGAATCCAACAAACTTTCTCAGTGCTCAATGGCGCAAAAGCACTGATTCCTTATATTACAGTGGGTGATCCCAACCTTGAGACAACCTTGGCATTGATGTATAGCCTGGTGGCTAATGGTGCTGATATTTTGGAACTGGGTGTGCCGTTTTCTGACCCGATGGCGGATGGCCCGACTATTCAACGTGCGGCTGAAAGGGCGTTGGCAAATCATGTTTCTTTGCACGACGTATTGGAAACAGTACGCTTGTTCCGTCAAACCAATGATAAAACGCCGGTTGTCTTGATGGGCTATTTGAACCCTGTACATAAAATGGGCTATCAGGCGTTTGCGCAAGCGGCTGCCGACGCGGGCGTGGATGGCGTATTGACTGTGGATTCTCCGGTAGAAACCATTACCCCGCTGCATGACTCATTGAAAGCGCAAGGTATTGATTGTATTTTCCTTATTGCGCCAACAACGACTGAGGAGCGTATTCAAACGATTGCCAAAGTAGCCGGCGGTTTTGTGTATTATGTATCGCTCAAAGGCGTGACCGGTGCGGCAAGTTTGGATACTGAAGAAGTTTCGCGTAAAATAGAGCTTTTGCGCAAATACATCGATATTCCGATTGGTGTCGGCTTCGGCATCAATAATGCGGAGAGTGCGCGTAAGATTGGTGCGGTAGCGGATGCCGTTATTGTCGGCAGCCGTATCGTCAAAGAGATTGAAAGCCACGCAGGTAGCGAGGCCGAAGCAGTAGGCGCGTTGGTTAAAGAGTTGAAAGACGCGATTCGCTAAATTTTTCCATTCCATTGTTTCAGACGGCCTTACGTTCAACTGGCCGTCTGAATTCTGAATTCCAAGGAGTCATTCATGAGCTGGCTAGATAAAATTCTTCCTCCGAAAATTAAAAACCGAAGCAGTTCGTCCAGCGTCCCTGAAGGCCTGTGGCACAAATGTCCGTCTTGTTCGGCAACGGTTTATTCAACCGAGTTGAAGCAAAACAGCGAAGTCTGCCCGAAATGTAATCACCACAATCCGCTTTCTGCGCGCGAACGTTTGAATCTACTTTTGGATGAAGAAGGCCGTGAAGAGATTGCAGCCAATATTAAACCGACCGACCCGCTGAAATTCAAAGACAGCAAAAAATATCCCGACCGCCTCGCGGCTGCGCGTAAAGCAACCGGTGAAGACGATGCATTGGTTGTTATGAAAGGCACCATGAACGGCCTGCCTGTCGTAGTGGCTGCGTTTGAATTCCGTTTTATCGGCGGCTCTATGGGTTCGGTCGTGGGTGAGCGTTTCGTTCAGGGTGTACGTCGTGCCGTTGCAGATAATTGTTCGTTTATTTGCGTGGCGGCTTCCGGTGGTGCGCGTATGCAGGAAGGGATTAACTCTTTGATGCAGATGACGAAGACCAGCGCGGCTTTGCATTTGCTGACTGAAAAACGTCTGCCGTTTATTTCCGTATTGACTGACCCGACCATGGGCGGCGTGTCTGCCAGCTTTGCCTTCTTGGGTGATGTGGTTTTAGCAGAACCGAATGCGCTGATTGGTTTTGCCGGTCCGCGCGTTATCGAGCAGACTGTACGCGAAACCTTGCCGGAAGGTTTCCAACGTGCAGAATTCTTGTTGGAGAAGGGGGCAATCGACCAAATCGTCGATCGCCGTTCCATGAAAAAACGTATCAGCGATTTGATTACTTTGTTGCGTCATGAAGGTAAAGTAACTGCTGCTTGATTGGCACAATAAGAAAGGCCGTCTGAAAATAATATTTCAGACGGCCTTTTTGATTATTGAGGATTAAGCAGTCAATGCGGCTTTTAAAATCTTGTTGACTTCACCCATGTCGGCTTTGCCGGCCAGGCGGGTTTTCAATACGCCCATGACTTTGCCCATATCTGCCATGCCTGATGCACCGGTTTCTGCAATGACTGCTTCAACAACAGTCTTGATTTCTTCTGCAGACATCATTTGCGGCAGGTAGCAGTTGAGGATTTCGATTTCCGCGTTTTCTTTGTCAGCCAAATCTTGACGACCGGCTTCGGTGTAGATTTTGGCGCTGTCTTTGCGCTGTTTTACCATTTTGGTCAGGATAGAGATGACTTTTGCGTCATCGGCTTCAGTGCGCTCATCTACTTCAAATTGTTTGATGGCGGCATTAATCAGGCGGATGGTGCTTAAAGACACTTGGTCTTTGGCACGCATGGCGGTTTTCATGTCTTCGGTTAATTGTGTTTTTAGGCTCATAATGTTCTCACTTTATATCAATAAAAAAGTGCCGTCTGAAAAATAAAACACACCGCAAAGCTGCCCTTGCGGTGTGTCGTTTATCACAGGGCAGGCCTGTAATTAGTACATTTTAGGAGGCAGTTGTTGGCTGCGCAGACGTTTTTGCAGACGTTTGGCTGCAGCAGCTTTTTTGCGTTTGCGTTCGGTAGTTGGTTTTTCGTACGCTTCACGGGCGCGCAACTCGGTCAACAGACCGGTTTTTTCTACGGCACGTTTGAAACGACGCATGGCAACTTCAAATGGTTCATTCTCTTTAACACGAATAGCAGGCATTTTATTTCCTTTAAATTTTGTTCAATCAAACCGTTTTAAGAAATAGAGGACGGTTTGTCATAATGGGGTAGTTGTTGTATCGCTGGTTTGCCTAGGGCAGGGCGGGATACGCGCCGTGATGTAAACATCACCTCCTAACAAGTCGGCTTTTGCCGTGCAAGTGACCTTTTCGGTCAGAAACAATCGGGCGATTATCTTATAAACCCGATAGTCTGTCAAGGTTGTAGGCCGTCTGAATGTTGGATTCTGTCTCACTTTTCAGACGGCCTATCGGGTATTAATAGCGGCCGGGAACCGTACCCATACGTTGTTTCAACGAAGTCTGCGGTTCGTTGAACAATGACGCGTAATAAGTCGCGTTGGTCATGACTTTTTTCACGTAGTCACGGGTTTCGGTGAATGGGATGGTCTCGGCGTAGATGGCGCCTTCCAAAGGAGAAGAAGCCTGCCAGTTGCGGGCGCGGCCGGGGCCGGCGTTGTAGCCTGCGGTGGCCATCACTTCGTTATTTTGCAGGCGGCGTTTGGCATCTGCCATGTACCAAGTACCCATGCGGATATTGCCGTCCATGGTGTAGAGTTCGCTGCTGCTCATACCGATTTTGCCGGCGATTTCGCGGGCGGTTGCAGGCATGACCTGCATCAGGCCTTGTGCGCCGACGCTGGATTGTGCGCCCATGACAAAGCGGCTTTCTTGGCGAATCAAACCGTAAACCCATGCCGGGTCAACGCCTGCCTGTGCGGCATAGCGGACGGTCAGGTCTTTAAACGGAGAGAGATAGCGCAGTTTGTAGTTGAGTTTGTGGTCGGTACGGTCTGCGCTGTTGATTGCCATGTCGTAGAACTGGTTGTCAAAAGCGACTTGTGCGGCAGTCAGCAGATTGTCTTCGTTGAAGTCGCGGGTGGCAAAACGCCATTCCGCCTGCGCCTGACGGCGCATTTTGGAATCGCCGTTGCTTTGGCTGTTTTTAAACAGAACCAATGCGCGTTTGATGGCCCCGTCTTCACTCATGCGGCGGACGTCTCTGGAATCGGCATCGGAAACATTGTTGCGCGTATTGATGCGGTGGCCCAGTTCTTCACCTGCCATTACGGCGTAGAAATTGCGGCCGGAAGCGGCGGCTTTTTCGTACATTTCTTTGGCTTGGCTGCTTTTGCCTTGTGCGGCAAAGCTGCGGCCCAGCCAATATTGCCATGTCGGGTCTTTTTGCAGTTTTTCAGGCATATGCTGAATCACGCTTGCCAATTCGTCCCAACGTTGCAGGCGCAAGGCGGCGCGTGCGTACCATTCCAATTGTTCGTCGGTCAATTGCTTGCGGTCGGAAACGCGGCCGTAGTAGCTTAAAGCAGTCGGCATGTTTTGGCTTTGAGCATGGTAGTGGCCCAATACGCCCCATGCGAAGCTGCGTTGTTCGCGGCTGAGGCCGGATTCCATGTCGGACAGGGTGGCAGCGGCAGAAGCAGACTTGCGTGCATCTTTGCCGATTACGCTCAACAGGCTGTATTCGGTCGCACCTTGCGCGCTACCTTCAAAGGGGCTGCCCAATGCGGCGGCGAGGTTGCGTGCATCTGTGGTTTGACTGTTGCTCAACAAGCCACGCACGCGACGCCATGCGTCGTTGGTGTTCAGACGGCCTGAAGCTGCCGCGCTTTCAACCAAGCGGGTACAACCGGCAGGCAGTTTGCCGGTAACGCGAACCAGCTCGGCGGCTTTACTGTAATTGCCGCTGCTCAAATCGGCATAACATTGCACTTCTTGGGCGACGCCAGCGGCGTTCAATTTACTGAATTCTTGACGGAACAAATCCCATTGGCCGCGCGTGCCCAAGGTTTTCAGCCATTCGTTGCGGACGTTTTCAGCCATTGCGCTGTCGCTGGCTTGGGATAAAAATTGTTGTACCCAAGCATCGTCACCGCGTTTGGCGGCATCGATGGCGCTTTGGTATTGGCTGTAATCGGACAGGACTTTGGATTCGCTGTCGGTGCGGCGTGAAGGAATAGAAGTGGATTTAGGCTGAACGACGGTTTCGGTTTTCGAAGCAGTCGGTGTGTTTTGGGTGGCGCACGCCGATAAAACAGCGGCGGTAATCAAGCTGAGGGAGAGAGGGAAAAGACGTTGAACGTTCATTAGATACCGTGTCGTTTTTAGAATCAAAATAGTTGCTTATTTTAAATGATTTATGCGGAATAACCGAATTACAAACCGATATTTACATTTTCAAAGCCAGGAAATGACTAAAGCCGTCTGAAATATGAAACACTTTTGAGGTATTCCTAATTCAGACGGCCTGTTATGAAGGAAGTCGTCAATCGGGTTTGTGTTCGATATATTCTTGCGGTTTGTCGGCTTTGCTGGTGCGTGTAACCGTATATTCGCCTTCGATAATGTCTTCATCATCTTTGGCAGAGCTGTAAGTCTGGCGGCTTTGGAAAGACTGCGTAGAAGAAACGGCCGCGTTGCCTTTAAACGGAATCAGCAAGAGTAGGGCAACGGCGGTTGAAATAAAACCGGGGCTGAGCAGGAAAACCGCGGCAGCAGTATAGCGAATCGGCCACAGCATCTGATAGAGGGAAATGTTTTGGCCGCTGCGGACGGCTGCGCCAGCGAGTAAAAGGCCAGAGATGCCGGTATGGCGCAGCATAAAGATACCGCTGATAAAGCTGAGAGCCATCACAAACAGCGTCCAACCACCGCCAAGCCAGTCGGCAACCCAGACGATGGACATGATTTCCAAAAAGATTAAAACCAAAAAACCGATTCCAAAATACTGCATAAGTGTTTGTTCCTTCATTCAACGGATAGTGTCGATTGTGTTCTATCTAGATAAAGATAAACCTTATTTTTTCAAGCAAATGCTGTGTGAAAAAGGGT
Source organism: Neisseria sp. P0021.S006 (assembly GCF_051956895.1). Classification (NCBI taxonomy): domain Bacteria; kingdom Pseudomonadati; phylum Pseudomonadota; class Betaproteobacteria; order Neisseriales; family Neisseriaceae; genus Neisseria; species Neisseria sp. P0021.S006. The sequence continues at coordinate 42,050 of NZ_JBQCWZ010000007.1, read as the reverse complement.
AAACGGGCGATGAGGCCGTCTGAACGGAGATAAAAAGAAGGTAGATGTTCCAGACGGCCTTTAGATATTTTATCGCATCACATTGTTCCAATCACTTTCAAAATAACTGACGAGAATTTGGTTGTTCAAATAATTTGCTTCCACCTTGCGCCTTGCCATATCGGGCGGAAAACGGAACATTTCAGCGACGGTCTGGGCATTGAGATAGCGGGTGGGTACGTCGAATTTTTGCGGAATGGGGAAGTTTTGGTCAAACCCTGCCAACACAAATCCCCATTCGCCAAAGGAAGGGACGTAAACATGATAGGGCGCGGTATTCAATTTGGCCGCTTCGAGGGTGGCAACGACCGACCAGTAGGCGTTAGGGGCGAAATAAGGCGAAGTCGATTGCACAACAATCTTGCCTTGCGGCTCAAGATGGCGGGCAACGAGGCGGTACATGGGGACGGAGTAGAGTTTGCCCAGCGAGAAATTGGATGGGTCGGGTAGGTCGATGATGATAACGTCGAATTTTTCAGACGACCCTTCCAGCCATTTGGCGGCATCGTCGTTGACGACGTGCATTTTGGGATGGGACAGCGAGCCTTGGTTGAGTGCGCTCAAGGTGGCGGAGGTTCTAAAAGTGGCGGTCATGTCGGGGTCGAGATCGACCAAAGTAACATTTTTGACCTGCGGATATTTCAAGACTTCGCGTGCCGCCAATCCGTCACCGCCGCCGAGAATCAGGACGCGTTCGGCATTGGGAACCATCTGCATGGCAGGCAGGACGAGTGCTTCATGGTAACGGGCTTCGTCGCGTGAGGAGAATTGCAGGTTGCCGTTGATATAGAGGCGGGTGTCGTCTTTCCAGCGGGTCACGACCAGCCGTTGGTAGGGCGAATGGCTTTGATAGACAACGGGATCGCCGAAATAGCTTTGTTCGGCTTTGAATGAGATGCGGTCGGCGTAGGCGAAGGCGGCGGCGAGGACGGACAAGACAATCAGCGCGCGCAGGCGGATGGCGCGGTAGCGGGGTAGCTCGGCTTTGAATACGCGCGCGGTCAGGTAGGCAACGGCGGCGTTGAGGATGCCGAACAAAAGGGCGGAACGCGCCATGCCGAGTTTGGGTGCGAGGAGGAGCGGGAAGAGCAGGGAAACGGCGAGTGCGCCCAAGTAGTCGAAGGTCAATACTTTGGAAACGAGTTCTTTAAATTCCGCACCTTTTTGGTTTAACACGCGCATGACCAAAGGAATTTCCATGCCGACAACCATGCCGACAATCAGTACAAAAGCGTAGAGCAGGGTGCGGAACGGGGCGGCGGATAAACCGAAGGCCACAAATAATGCCAGTGCGGAAATACCGCCGATGATGCCGACCAGAAGTTCGATTTCGATAAAGCGGTGCAACACGTCTTTATCTTTGATGTATTGGGTCAGGTGGGCACCGATACCCATTGAAAACAGATAAAGCCCGATGACGGAGGAAAACTGCAAAATACTGTCGCCCAAAAGATAGCTTGCGAGCGCGGCGATGATGAGCTCATAAGCGAGGCCGCAGCTGGCGACGATAAAAACGGAGATGATGAGGGTGCGGTGGGCGTTCATGATGACGTTTTTGTTGCTTGAGTGTGGGCAATGTAATGATTTTTAAGGTGGGCTGCAAGTTTAATTATAGGATGTAGAAAAGGCCGTCTGAACAAATTGTTTCAGACGGCCTTTAATCTGTCAGGCATTAATAGCGGTGTTTGAATACCATGCCCACGGCGTAAGAAGATTTTTTCGGCAAATCTTCTTCGTATTTCGGATTGACGTTTTCTTTCAACCAGCCGGCGCCGAGTGTGGCAGTTGTCCGTTTGGAGAAGCTGTAATCGGTGCTGACGGCGACGTGTTTGTAGTCTTCGCCGATAGAGCTTTTACCGTAGGCAAAGCCGATTTGAGGTTTGAAATTGCCGATTTTATATGAACCCGACACCATAAATTCTTTGGTGTTGTTGATTTCTTTGTCTTCGTGTTTTATTTTTATACTATTCTTCTCCTCCTCCCATGGCCCCCAGCAGCTAAAGCCGTCGCAAGTATTTTTGGCGTATTGGAACGCGGCATCGACGGAGATTTTGTCTTTGCTGTATCCGGCCATGAATGCGTGGGCTTGGAAGTCTTTGGTTTCGGTCGGAGAGTCGTTGGGTGCGTATTCGGCAGCGTAGTGCGCGTTAAAGCCGTTGTTGGGGTGGTAGTAGTCCACACCCCAGCCGAAGACCCAGTCACCGTCACGTTTTTTGTCCGGATTCCAGTTGTTGTTATTGCGCGCGGCATTGGAACCGGGGGAAACGTTGAATTTGAATTGGAAGCCGTTTTTCCAAGGCGACTCATAAGCCATGGAAACACGGCGTTGGCCGAAGCGGGAAATTTTGCCGAACTCCAAAATCGGGCTGTTGGTGTCGAACGGGTTCAGATAAATGCTGTTCATGGGCGTACTGATGTAGCCCATTTTGACGGTGCCGAGGTTTTTGTAGCTGTTGAGCGCGACGTATGAGTCGGCAGTACCCCAGCCGCCCCAGCGGTCGGAATCGAAGTAAATAAAGGAGCCAAGTTGCCATTTCAGCCATAAGTCGTTGTTGAGTCGTACTTCATCGGAGAGATAAAGACTGGAACTTTTATCGGAAATGGTTGTAGAGGTTACACTGGTTTTATTGTTGTGTTCGACCTCGGTCATGATGTAGATGGTGCCGCTCATTTTAGGTTCGGCGTGGGCGGCGCTTATGGAAGAGCCTATGAGGGCAGTGGCAATAAAGTAAGATAACTTCTTCATTTGATTCTCCTTTTTATGTCTTTTTCTTGCTTATGGCGAAAGAGTTCGGATAATCTTATTTGACAAATCATAAAAAATCAATACATTTGTAACTTATCGTAGGATAAATTGAAAAATAGTTTTCAGTTACGTATTTTTGTGTTAATTTGCCGACAATCTTAGACGGCTATTATTATTTCGATGGAATATGTGGTTTAAAACACTATTTTCATGGTTTGAAATAGATGATTTAACTATGCTGGAGAACTTCTAAATAAATGTAGTTGAGTGTAGTTTGAATAATTAGGCCGTCTGAAAAAGAAGAATACCCAAAAGAAGGAATGAAATATGGCCGGAAAAACCTATCCGCTGTTGGCTGCATCATTGGCTGCCGTATTCGCATTGTCGGCGTGCAGCCGCGATGTTAAGCCTGCTCCTGAGTTTAAACGTACCGATTATGAGCGCGTGGTGGTCAGCAACGGTGTTGAGCCGGGTACGCTGGATCCTCAAATGAGTGGCGATATGGCGGCCGGTGCGATTATCCGTCAGTTGATGGATGGTTTGGTCGGTACGGATGCCGAAGGTAAAACCATTCCTGCTTTGGCGGAAAAATGGGAGAGCGAGGGCGAGCGTATTTGGACCTTCCATCTGCGTGATGCCAAATGGAGCAATGGCGATCCGATTACCGCCGAAGATTTCGTGTACAGCTTTCGCCGTCTTGCCGATCCAGCCACCGGCGCACCTTTCGGCAGCTATTTGGTCGATGCCCAAGTGGAAAATGCGGAAGATATATTAAACGGCAAAGCCAAGCCTGAGACATTGGGTGTCAAGGCGTTGGACGCAAAAACCCTGCAATTTACGCTGATTGCGCCGGTACCTTATTTCCCCGATATGCTGATTCAGCAATTCACTTTCCCAGTTCATCGCGCCACTGTCGAAAAATACGGCAATAAGTGGACGCAGCCCGGTCATTATGTTTCCAGTGGCGCTTATCTGTTAACGGATTGGAAAGTCAACAGCCACATCAATATGGAACGTAATCCCAATTATTACGATAAAGACAAAGTGGCCATTCCAAAGGCGGTTTTTCTGTCAGGCAGCGGCGAGTACAACCGTTATCGCGCCAATGAAATTGATGTGACTTACGGCATTCCCAGCGATCAGGTCAAAGTGGCGGATATTGAGTTTCCAGGCCAAGTAAGACGCACGACTTCTTTGTGCAGCTGGTATTTGGAGCCGAACCACGAAGCGGCGCCGTTTAATGATCCGCGCGTCCGCAAGGCGCTCAATATGCTGACGCGCCGCGACATTGTCGTTAAAGTGGGCGGCCGCGGCGATACGCCTGCGTTCCAATTGACGCCGCCGCAAATGCAGGGCGTGATTCCCGTTTATCCTGAGTGGAAAGAGTGGACGCCTGAAAAACGCATCGAAACCGCGCGCAAACTGTTGAACGAAGCAGGCTACAACGATGACCATCCGCTTGAGTTCGATATTTTGTACAGCACCAGCGAAGCGTCCAAAAAACAAATTACTGCCGTGCAGTCGGTGTGGAAAGCCGCCATTCCGTTTATCCGTCCGACTTTGTCCAACGAGGAATGGAAAACTTATTTGGATACGCGCGCGCAAGGCAATTTCAAGGTTTCGTTCAGCGGCTGGTGTTCCGATTTCAACGATCCGGCGGGCATGCTCAATATCTTGAAATCCAACAACTCAAACAATGCATTCCGCTACAAAAGCGCGGCGTTTGATACATTTATGAACAATACGCTGAAAGATGGTGTCAGCAAGGAAGCGCGCAGCCAGCTCTATGCCGATGCGGAGAAGCAGCTTCAAGAAGACGCTGCACTGATTCCGCTGTATCATCAGGTTGAAGTGCGTATGGTCAAACCCGATATTATCGGCTATTCCGACAAAGACCCTTTGCGGAACTACACGGTCAAGAGCTGGTCGTTCGCACCGAAAAAATAGATTGATTATAGACAGTACAAGTTTTCAGACGGCCTTAATGACAGAGGCCGTCTGAAACAACAGGAGACATAACACATGAAATCTGTACAACAACGTTTGTCCGCTTTACACGAAGCCATGAAAAAACATGGCGTGGACGCGTTTGTCATTCCTTCCGCCGATCCACACCTTTCCGAATACCTGCCCGAGCATTGGCAGGCACGCCGCGATTTTTCCGGCTTTACCGGTTCGGCCGGCACTTTGGTGGTAACCGCCGATAAAGCAGGCGTGTGGACCGACAGCCGCTATTGGGAACAGGCTGGCCAACAGCTTGCGCCAAACGGCATCGAGCTGCAAAAAATGGGCGTTGATGCGCCTTATACCGAATGGTTGGCACAAAATCTGCCCGAGGGCGCCGTCGTCGGCGCGCCTGCCGATATGTTCGCACTCAGCGGCGAGCGCGGTTTGAAACAGGCACTTGCCGCCAAAAACATCCGCCTCGAATATCCTGAAACTTTGTTGGACGAAGTATGGGACGACCGTCCTGCATTGCCGACTCCGGAAATCTACGTTCACCATCCCGACTACGTTTCCGAAACTGCGGCCGAAAAACTGGCCCGTATCCGTACGGCCATGAAAGAGCAGGGCGCAGATGCACATTTGGTTTCTTCTTTGGATGACATTGCTTGGATTACCAATCTGCGCGGTGATGATGTGCCGTTCAACCCTGTGTTCTTGTCCCATCTGTTTATCAGTCAAGACAAAGCCGTATTGTTTACCGATGCAGGCCGTCTGAAAGCCGAATCTGCCGAAGCTTTGAAAGCGGCAGGTTTTGAAGTATTGCCTTATGCGCAAGCGGCGGACTATTTGGCAGGCGTTAAGGGCGCATTGCTGATTGATCCGAACAAAACCGCTGTCGGTACTTTGCGCCGCCTGCCTGAAGACGTCCGTTTGATTGAAGCCATCCACCCAAGTACATTCTTCAAATCAGTCAAATCCGATGCCGACATTACCCATATCCGCAATACCATGGCGGAAGACGGCGCGGCATTGTGCGGCTTCTTTGCCGAGTTTGAACAAATCTTGGCAGACGGCGGCGAATTGAGCGAGCTGGACATCGACGGCATGCTCTATAAACACCGCAGCCAACGTCCCGGCTTTATTTCGCCAAGTTTCGACACCATCGCCGGCTACAATGCCAATGCCGCCTTGCCTCATTACAGCGCGACACCGGAAAACAACAGCAAAATCAAAGGCGACGGTATGCTGCTGATTGACTCCGGCGGCCAATACTGGGGCGGTACGACCGACATCACGCGTGTGGTGCCTGTCGGCAATCCGAGTGCGGCCATGAAGCGCGATTACACTTTGGTGTTGAAAGCGCATATTTCTCTGGCGGAAACCATTTTCCCTGAAAACATCAAAGGCCCGATGATTGATGCCATCTGTCGTAAATCACTCTGGCAGGCGCAATGTGATTACGGTCACGGTACAGGTCATGGCGTGGGCTATTTCCTCAATGTGCATGAAGGTCCGCAAAGCATTGCCGTTGCCGCCGTGCCGCAACCGCATCACGCGATGAAGTCAGGCATGCTGACTTCCAACGAGCCGGGTCTTTACCGTCCGGGCAAATGGGGTATCCGTATCGAAAGCCTGGTAATCAACCGTCCGGTTGAAAACCCAGAGGAAACCGAGTTCGGCAAATTCCTGTATTTTGAGACCGTTACCCTCTGTCCAATCGATACGCGCCTGATCGATACCAAACTGATGACCGGCAGCGAAATCGAATGGCTGAACCAATATCACGCCGAAGTGCGCCGCCGTCTCGAGCCTTTGACAGAAGGCGCGGCCAAAGCATGGCTGATTGAACGCACCAAACCTTTGGCGCGTTAACGTGAAAGGCCGTCTGAAACGGCGGATACAAAGTTTCAGACGGCCTTATCACAACAATTATCTAAAAACTAAAAAACCTTACCCGACTCCGAATAAAAACAATAACCCGGTCGGAATAGAGAGAGAAACCGGCGCGGCGACGTTACAGACGCCTGCTGCCATTCATCCGATTTCCGCTTCAGGTCAGCTTTGTTTTCACGAGTCCGGTATGTTCAGACAGGACAGCCTGATTATGTTGAAATTCATCATCAAACGGATATGTGCTTCCATCCCGACCATGCTGGTGTTGATTACCGTATCGTTTTTTCTGATGCGGCTTGCACCGGGCAGCCCGTTCACAGGCGAACGCAATTTGCCGCCTGCGGTCATGGCCAACATCGAAGCCAAATACCACCTCAATGACCCGATGTACCTCCAATATTTCCACTACCTCAAGCAGTTGGCGCAGGGGGATTTGGGGCCGTCGTTCAAATATAAAGATTTCAGCGTTAATGAGTTGCTTGCCCAATCCCTGCCAGTATCGGCAGAACTTGGTTTCTACGCCTTTTTGATTGCCGCCATCTTCGGCATGTTTATCGGCATCATCGCCGCCTTAAAACAAAACAGCTGGCTGGATTATTCGCTAATGAGCGGCGCGATGACCGGTATCGTTGTTCCCAGTTTTGTGATGGCGCCGGTATTGGTGCTGGTGTTTGCTGTCAGACTGCAATGGCTGCCTGCAGGCGGCTGGAACGATGGCGCACTGATGAATTTGATTCTGCCTGTCGTTACTTTGTCCATCGGTTATGTGTCCAGTATCGCGCGGATTACGCGGGGTGCGATGATTGAAGTATTGAACAGCCCCTTTATCCGTACGGCACGCGCCAAAGGCCTGCCCATGAGCCGCATCATCCTGCGCCATGCGCTGCGTCCCGCCATGCTGCCGATTGTTTCTTTCTTAGGCCCGGCATTCGTTGGCATCATTACCGGCTCCATTGTGATTGAAAACGTGTTCGGTATTCCCGGCGTCGGACAATTATTTGTCAACGGCGCGCTCAACCGCGACTACGGCATGATTTTGGGTTTGACGATTTTGGTGGGCATTATGACCATTTTGTTCAACGCCATCCTCGATATTCTGTATGCCATTATTGACCCGAAAATCCGTTATTAATCCCATTTGCGCAAAGGCCGTCTGAAACGTTCAGACGGCCTGAAGAAAGAATAAAAAGCGAGAGAGAACATTATGTTATTCAAAAAGAAGCAGACTCAGGCCCTCGCAGAGGCAGCAGAATACGCCCAAGTGCACGGCAAAAGCCTGTGGAGCGACGCATGGCGGCGTTTTAAACAAAACAAAGCGGCGGTGTACAGCATTATTATCCTGTTGCTGATCAGTATTTTTGTGATTGTGGCACCATGGATTGTCCGCTACACCTACGACTTCACCGACTGGGACAATATGCAGATTCCGCCGTCCCTTTCTACTCATCACTATCTGGGTACGGACTTGCTCGGCCGTGATTTGCTGTCGCGTGCGGCAACCGGCGGACGTATTTCCTTGCTGGTCGGTGTGGCCGGCGCATTGGTGGCTGTTGTCATCGGTACGCTTTATGGCGCGATTGCCGGCTTTATCGGCGGTAAGCTCGATTCGCTGATGATGCGCTTTTTGGAAATTTTGAACGCGTTTCCGTTTATGTTTTTCGTCATTCTGCTGACCACATTCTTCGGCCGCAACTTGCTTTTGATTTTTGCCGCCGTGGGTTTGGTGTCTTGGCTGGACGTGGCGCGTATCGTGCGCGGCCAAACCTTGAGCTTGAAGCATAAAGAGTTTGTCGAAGCGGCACGTGTGAGCGGCGTGGCAAAACGTAAAATCGTAACGCGCCACATTATTCCGAATGTTTTGGGTGTGGTGATGGTGTATGCCTCTTTGCTGGTACCGGGCATGATTATGTTTGAATCCTTCTTGAGCTTCTTGGGCTTGGGTGTGCAAGAGCCGATGACCAGTTGGGGTTCGATGCTGCAAGAAGGCGCAATTTCGATGGAAGCCGCACCATGGCAGCTGCTCGTGCCGAGTTTCTTCTTGGTAACCACTTTGTTCTGTTTCAACTTTATCGGCGACGGCCTGCGCGATGCGCTCGACCCGAAAGACCGCTAAACCACAACCAAAAGGATAATCAAAATGACAAAACAGTTACTGGTTGTAGAAAATCTGGACATCAATTTTGAATTGCATGAAAAAAACGTGCACGCCGTGCGTAATGTCAGCTTTAAAGTGGCAGAGGGCGAAACATTGGCTTTGGTCGGCGAGTCCGGCTCGGGCAAGTCTGTAACATCTATGTCCGTTATGCGCCTGTTGCCTGAAAAGTTTGCCCGTTATGGCAAAGATTCGCGCATTACTTTTGACGGCATTTCCATTTTGGATGCCGATGAGAAAACCCTGCGTGATTTGCGCGGCAACCGCATCAGCGTGATTTTCCAAGAGCCGATGACCTCGCTCAATCCGTTTATGCGTATCGGTGCGCAACTGATTGAAGCGGCGCGTGTGCACAATAAAAAGCTCGGCCGCAAAGAAGCAGGGCTGAAGGCATTGGCATTGTTGGAGCGTGTGGGCATCAAAGAAGCCGAACGCCGCATGAAACAATATCCACACGAGTTTTCCGGCGGCCAGCTGCAACGCATCATGATTGCCATGGCACTCATTAATGAACCTGACCTGCTGATTGCCGACGAACCGACCACGGCTTTGGATGTAACCATTCAAGCCGAGATTCTCGATTTGCTCCACGATTTGCAACAGCAAATGGGCATGGCGATTATCTTCATTACCCACGATTTGGGTTTGGCGGAACACTATTCCAAAACCGTCTGCGTCATGCGTAACGGCGAAATTGTCGAGCGCGGCAAAATCAAAGAAGTTTTTGCCCATCCGAAGCACGAATATACCGCCGAACTCATCAATGCCATTCCCAAAGGCATGAAAGAGCCGGAAGAAAACAACGCCGGTGTGTTAATCGATGCCGATAATGTCAATGTTTCTTTCGTATTGAAGCAAAGCTTTTTTGGCAAGCCGCTCAAAACTTTCGACGCCGTCAAAGGCATCAGCCTCAAAATAAAAGAAGGGGAAACATTGGGCGTTGTCGGCGAGTCCGGTTCCGGAAAATCCACGCTGGGCAAAGCCGTCATGCAGATGCTGCCTTATACCGGCCATATCTTCTTTGAAGGCAAAGACCTGAAAAACTATACAGCCGAGGAAGCATGCCGTCTGAAATCGCAACGGCAAATTGTGTTCCAAGATCCGTTCGGTTCGCTTTCCCCACGCCTTACAGTTGGTGAAATTATTGGTGAAGGTTTGACGGTTCATCATCCTGAGATGACTAAAAAAGAACGTATCCAGCGCGTTTTGGAAGTCATGAAGGAAGTGTCCCTGCCGCTTGACGCGCTCAACCGTTATCCGCATGAATTCTCCGGCGGCCAGCGTCAGCGTATAGCTATTGCACGCGCCGTTATCCTGCGCCCGAAATTCATTCTTTTGGACGAGCCGACTTCTGCACTTGACCGTTCCGTACAATCCAAAGTAGTCGAGCTTTTGCGCGATTTGCAAAAGAAATACGGCCTGACTTATATGTTCATCAGTCATGATTTGTCTGTCGTGCGCGCCGTTAGCGATAATGTGATCGTGATGAAGCAGGGCGAAATGGTTGAGTACGGCAGCGCGGATCAGATTTTCCACCATCCGCAAAACGATTACACCAAACGTTTGATTAACGCCGCATTTGATTTGTAGAAAAGGAAAAGGCCGTCTGAAAAGAAATTTTCAGACGGCCTTTTTAAGCGGAGGCTTTTTTCATCTAATGAGCGATTGCTTATGCCTGTACGGCATCCAATGCCTGCGCCAAGTCGGCAAGCAAATCGTCGATATGCTCGATACCCACGCTCAGGCGTACCATGTCGGGGCTGACGCCTGCTGCGGCGAGTTCTGCATCGTCAAGCTGACGGTGGGTCGTTGTGGCAGGATGGGTAGCCAGCGATTTGGCATCGCCGATATTCACCAAACGCAGGAAGAGTTGCAGTGCGTCAATGAATTTCGCGCCGGCTTCACGACCGCCTTTAATACCAAAACTCAGCAAACCTGAGGCTTTTCCGCCGTAGTCGCGGTCAATCAAAGCTTTATACGGACTGTCAGGCAGTGCAGGATAGTTCACCCATTCGACCCGCGGATGTTTCTTTAAGAATTCGGCTACTTTTAGGGCGTTTTCGCAATGACGTTCCATACGCAGGGCGAGGGTTTCCAAACCTTGAAGCAGTAAAAATGCGCTGTGCGGAGACAGGGCGGCACCGGTATTACGCAATGGGACGACACGGGCACGGGCGATATAGGCTGCCGCACCAAAATGTTCGCAGTAGTTTACGCCGTGGTAAGACGGATCAGGCTGATTGAAGGTTTTTTCAAAACGCGGATTGCCTGCCCATTGGAATTTGCCGCCGTCGATAATGGCACCGCCAATCGTTGTGCCGTGGCCGCCGATGTATTTTGTCAGAGATTGGATAACAATGTCGGCTCCGTGTTCTATCGGGCGGAACAATGTAGGCGTAGCAACGGTGTTGTCCACCATTAGTGGTAGCCCTTGAGCGTGCGCGGCTTGGGCGAATGCTGGAATATCAACGACATTGATGGCAGGATTGCCGATAGATTCGCAATACACCAGTTTGGTGCGGCTGTCGGTATTGGCGGCGATTTCTTCGGGTTTGGCCGGATCGATAAAGCGTACTTCTATGCCTTGGCGCGGCAGGCTGTGAGCAAAGAAATTGTATGTGCCGCCGTAGAGGGTTTTGGTTGCAATGATGTTGTCGCCTGCTTCAGCCAAGGTTTGAACGGCATAGGTAATTGCCGCCATACCGCTGGCGACAGCCAATGCGGCGATACCGCCTTCCAAACGGGCAACGCGTTCTTCCAAAACGGCAGTGGTCGGATTCATCATACGGGTGTAGATATTGCCCGCTACATCAAGGTTGAACAAGTCTGCGCCGTGTTGCGTGTTGTCGAAAGTGTAGGAAGTGGTTTGGTAAATGGGGACAGCAGCGGATTTGGTAGTTGGTTCGGATTGATAGCCTGCATGCAGGGCAATGGTTTCCCGTTTCATTTAAATATCCTTGTAGCGATTAAATAATGATAAATAGAGGCCAGCAGATTCGGATTTGAAGGGCAAACTTTCCATAACGGAAAAGTTCGGTATGTAGCAGCATACAGCCTTTCCTATAAGAAAGATTACCCTGAGCGACACTCAACTGACCCAAGAAGAACGATATCACATTCAAGACCTGTCCTACCACCACACCATCATCGAATGACACCCCATCATAATGCCGTTTACCGCGACCTTCTCCAAGATAAAAGCAACGGCAGTACTCTTTGGCAACAGCTCAGAATATGCAGCAAACCCTACCGCAAATGATACGGCAGCACACGGCTCTGAGGCAAAATGCACGATCGCGTCGGCATAGGAAAAGCCCCACATGGTTGAGCAAAAATTCCGCATTGGTGATGGGTAGGCAGATACCATTGACGGCAAAGATTAGAAAAGCGGAGACCTTGGCAAAAATCCCTCAAATTCCTAAATGTCTGGGTAGGACTTTAGGGATTTGGGGGAGTTTTAAAGGTTTTAGGCCGTCTGAAACTGCGTTATAGAAAGTTTCAGACGGCCCTTGGGTATTCTTTGGATTTGAAAATAAAAAAAGACTTGAATCATCAAGTCTCGCATTTCATTTTTACTGGATAAAAAATATCAAGAATGGCGGAAGCGGTGAGATTCGAACTCACGGAGGGCTATCAACCCTCGACGGTTTTCAAGACCGTTGCATTAAACCGCTCTGCCACGCTTCCGTTCTTGAAGCCGTAATACTAATGGAACTTACGGCCTTTGCCAAGAGGTATTTTAGAAAAAATATCTAGGATTCTGTTTTTATTTAGATTGTTCTTTACGCATGAATACCCATTCGGCTTCGTTTGAAGCTGCTTCATTGAATGAATAGCCTTCGTAGTCGAAGTTTTTGAGCATTTCAGGCTCGGTAATGCCGTGTTCTGCCGCGTAGCGCACCATCAAACCGCGCGCACGCTTGGCGTAGAAGCTGATGATTTTGTATTTGCCGTTTTTCTCGTCTTTAAAAATCGGCGTAATCAGGCGTGCGTTGAGTTTTTTGGTGTTGACGGATTTGAAATATTCTTGTGAGGCGAGGTTGATTAAAACGTTGCTACCGGCCTGCTTCAGTGTTTGGTTGAGCAGGTCGGTAATTTTATCGCCCCAAAATTCGTAGAGGTTTTTACCGCGCGAGTTGGCAAAGACCGTGCCCATTTCCAAGCGGTAGGGCTGCATCAAGTCGAGCGGGCGCAGTACGCCGTATAGGCCGGAGAGCAGGCGGACGTGTTGTTGCAGGTATTCGATTTGCTCCGGCTTGAGTGTATCGGCGGCGATACCTTCATAGACGTCGCCGTTGAACATAAATACGGCCTGCTTGGCGTTTTCAGGTGTAAACGGCGTGTGCCATACGGCATTGCGTTCGGCGTTGAGCAGGGCTATTTTGTCGGAAACGTGCATCAGCTCGGCGATTTGTTGAGGGGCAAGCTGACGCAACTCCTGCATCAGGATTTCTGCTTCGGGCAGAAGGTCGGGCTGGGTAAAGCTGCTGACGGGGGAGGGGTCTTTTTCGTTGAGGTTTTTGGCTGGGGATAAGACAAAAAACATAATAATTTCGGCTTTGAAATGAATAATGTGTGGGATTGTAGGTTTAAAATCGAGGAAGAACAAGACGGGCTAAACGCATTAATTGAATGCTTTTATTGAAACGTATTTCTGTTGAAAGTAAAATTCGAAGCTTCCACCTGTTTCTGACATTTCTACTTGAGGAGAATATCATGTCTAAAACCATTATCCATACTGACAAAGCCCCTGCCGCAATTGGTGCATACAGCCAAGCAGTCCGCGCAGGCGATACGGTTTATATGAGCGGTCAGATTCCTTTGGATCCGGCCACAATGACTGTGGTCGGTAATGGTGACTTCCGTGCCGAAGCCGTGCAAGTATTTAAAAACCTGCAAGCCGTAGCCGAAGCGGCCGGCGGTTCTTTGAACGATATCGTCAAACTCAATGCTTATTTGACTGATTTGGCCAACTTTGCAGTGTTTAATGAAGTGATGGCTGAATTTATCGAGCAACCTTTCCCTGCGCGTGCGGCAGTTGGTGTGGCCAGCCTGCCTAAAGGCGTTCAGGTTGAAGCGGAAGCAGTATTGGTTTTAAACGCATAATTGATGTTTTAGACGGCCTGAGCTGGGCTTGAGGCCGTCTGAAAAGAATAACAACGGAAAACAATAATAATGGCACATTACGCAATCGGAGACATTCAAGGCTGCTTTGACGAACTGACTTTGCTGCTTGCCAAAATCGGCTTTAATCATGGTACGGACACCCTTTGGCTGGTCGGAGATATTGTCAATCGCGGCCCGAAATCATTGGAAACCTTGAAATTTGCCAAAGAACACGACAGCAGTGTGCAAATGGTTTTGGGTAATCATGATTTGCATCTTTTGGCAGTCGGTTGCGGTGAAGGCACGCTCAAGCGCAGCGATACGGTTGAGCCGATTTTGACCCATCCCGAGAGTCAATCCCTATTGGACTGGCTGCGTCATCAACCGCTTTTGGTGCGCGGCAACAGGCATGTGATGGTGCATGCCGGTATTTTGCCGCAATGGTCGGTTGATAAGGCCGAAAGCCTTGCCCGTGAAGCCGAGGCTGAATTGCAAGGTAAAAAATACAGAAAATTTTTTGGCAAAATGTACGGCAACAAGCCGACTGCGTGGACGGATGATTTGACCGGCTACGAGCGCCTGCGGATGATTGTCAATGTCTTTACCCGTATGCGTGCGCTGACGTACAAAGGCGAATTGGATTACGAATATAAATCCACTTTGAAGAAAATGCCGCTTTACCTGCGCCCTTGGTTTAAAGCGCCTGATAGGCAGAATTTGGATTATATTACCGTGTTCGGGCATTGGTCGTCGTTGGGCTACGTTAACACAGACCAAGTAATTGCTTTGGATACCGGTGCGTTGTGGGGCGGAGAGCTGACAGCGGTCAATTTGGATACCAACGAAGTGATACAGGTACCGTCATTGGGCGGATTGGACTGGAAAACGGCATTAAAATAGTTTGGATAAGATAAAAGGCCGTCTGAAATGTTTCAGACGGCCTTTTTGTATTGGTTAATCCAAAGAAGGAAGGAGTTTTCCCGGATTCATAATGCCGTAAGGGTCAAGCTGATTTTTGATGGCATGCATCAGAGCAAGTTCGGCCTGTGTACGCACTCGGGGCAGCCAATGTTTTTTGATGATGCCTACGCCGTGTTCGGCGGCAATCGTGCCGTGGCAGGCAAGGATGTTTTCATAAACAATGGTATTGACGGCATCTTCGTATTGGTAGGCTTCGTTGCTCAATACGTTGGGCAGGAATGTATTGTAATGCAGGCTACCGTCGCCTAAATGTCCGAAGCAGACAATTTGTATGCCGGGGAAACGGGTTTCCAAGGCAGGCGCGCATTGGCGGACAAAAGCGGCTACTTGGGCGATAGGGACGGCGATATCGTGTTTGATGCTGGTGCCGAGTTTGCGTTGGGAGGCGGAAATATTTTCACGCAGGGTCCACAAATCGGAGCGTTCTTGCTCGGATTGCGCCAAGATACTGTTTTCCCATCCGTTTTGATAGAGAAATTCGGCAAGCTTTTCATCCAAACCTGCGTCGGGAACAGAGTCGGCAAGTTCAATCAAAATATGCCATTCCGCATCGGCAGGCTTTTTGAGTTGGCTGAATTCCGAAGATAAATCGAGGGCAAAGCGGCTGATCAGCTCGAAACTGGTCAAGCGTTCGGCAAAATGGCCTTGCACAGCGGTCAAAAGCGAGACGGCAGATTCAATATCATCTAGGCCTACCCATGCGGTCGCTTTGGTTTTGGGCTGGGCAAAGAGTTTGAGTGTGGCGGCGGTAATGATGCCTAATGTTCCTTCGCTGCCGATAAAAAGATGGCGCAAGTCGTAGCCGGTCGTGTTTTTGTGTAGGGGCTGAAGGTGGGAAACCAGTTCGCCGTTGGGTAAAACGACTTCCAAACCCAATACCAAATCACGCATGCTACCGTAACGCAAGACATTCAAACCGCCTGCATTGCAGGCGATATTGCCGCCGATTTGGCAAGAGCCCTCGCTGGCAAGGCTGAGCGGAAACAGTCGTCCTGCTTTGTCTGCTGCCTTTTGGGCATTTTGCAAAATTACGCCGGCCTCAACCGTCATGCTGTTGTCGGCAAGGTTGATATCGCGGATGCGGTTGAGTTTGGAGAGGTTGAGCAGTACGCCTTCGGTGGTTACCGTTGCGCCGCATAATCCGGTATTGCCGCCTTGCGGGGTGACGCGGATGCGGTTTTCAAAACAGAAACGCATGATTTTCTGCACGCTTTCGACAGAGTTCGGCTGTAAGACAATATCCGGCGAAGAAACAAAACGGCGGCGTTGGTCGTTTAACAAGGCCGGAGTGGCTTCGATGATTTCAGAGGCGGAAAGAAACTCAGCAAAACGGTCGTGAAGGTGCATGGCAGTCAGGCGGAAAAGTCGGGAAGGGGAGTGAGAGGAATGTAAAAAAGCAGGATACGCAATGGTATCCTGCTTTTTTTATATTCAAAAGAATATTATTTAGCAGCTTCAGAAGCGGCAGAAGCAGCGGCATCAGTAGCAGACGCAGCAGCTTCAGTAGCAGAAGCAGCAGCTTCGGTAGCGGCAGAAGCAGCGGCATCAGCAGTAGAAGCAGCAGCTTCAGTAGCAGAAGCAGCGGCTTCAGAAGCAGCAGAAGCGGCAGTTTCAGCAGCTTTATCAGCACCGCCACAAGCGGCCAAAGCTAAAGACAACAAAGCAGCAGCGAACAGAGATTTTTTCATTTTTAAGAACCTTTTTTAAATCGATTTAAACTAAAAATAGCCGTCAGACGGCCTATACAGTAGAAATTCATTGCTGAATTTTTCGATATTATGCCCCACGGGATAGGTCAATGCAACGTTGCGTAACCGTTTGCCGGCTAAAATCAATACGAAAATAGTGAAAATAATGTAAATCATATTGGCGCGCGAAAAATCATCTGAAAATATTCATTATTGATGAAGATTTTAAAAACATATTATATTCAATTGGTTGTGTGGTTTTATTTGTTATTGGTTTTAAGGGTTTGGAATGTTTTTGCTTTGGGGAAGTTTTTTGTAATTTAATCACTTTGTGTTGTGAAAAAGCAACTTCTGCTTATTGAAATCATTTGATTTTGCTTTTTTATATAGGCTTTTATCTTTTTGTCGCATTTGAATGGGGTATTTATTAAAGCAAGCCGATTGTTTGGTTGCGGCTGTGATAGAATAACCGTAGCGTAACTTTTAAATATTGATTAAGGACGGCATGATGTCTATTGTTAAAAATTCCGTAGTTTCCCTGCATTATGAAATGTACGATGCCAACAACCAGCTGTTGGACAAAACCGAAGAGCCGATTGCTTACCTGCATGGCGGTTATGACGGTATTTTCCCTTTGGTGGAAGAAGCGTTGCACGGCAAAAATGTAGGCGATACCGTCGAAGTGGCTTTGTCGCCCGATGATGCTTTCGGCGAACAAGATCCTGATCTGGTGCGTATTGAAGATGTCAGCGTGTTTCCTGTTGAAGTCGAAGTCGGCATGATGTTTGAAGCCGATGATCCGGAAACCGGTGATGTATTGATTTATCGTGTAACCGATGTTGCCGACGGCAAAGCCGTGGTGGACGGCAACCATCCTTTGGCCGGTATGAAAGTATTGTTCAAAGCGACTGTTGAGGGCGTGCGCGATGCGACCGAGGAAGAAATTGCCCACGGTCACGTACATGGTCCGCACGGTCATCACCATCACTAATCAGGCTTAAAGCATGATAAAGGCCGTCTGAAAAGGAATGAAATCCTCCTTTTCAGACGGCCTTTAAGTTTTTACAAGACAGATAAATAGGAAATTTTGGCTCAGGTCAAATCAAGCGGGGAAATATGGGGTTTGTTTGAGACTACAATGAATTACATATCACGGTGCGGCAGAATCTGTATTAAGATTCAGATATTGGTAAAACAGGCAGAATGCAATGAGTGAAACATTGGAGCAGCAGGCGGTGCAGGCCGGTATTGATTTAGGTTACCACGACATCAACGGCACTTATCATGTGACCAAAACGGAAGTTTTGGAATCGATTGTCGCTGTTTTGGATAAAAGCAAACCGGATTCAGACGGCCTTTATTTGAATACGATGGTTGCGCATGAAAATGGCGAAGAATCTTTACAGATGCCGTCTGAATTTCATGGTGCTGAAGCAGTCGTATTGATTGATGAAGCAGATAAATGTCAGACCTTGACTTTGTATCCGGGCGACAACGATACGCTTTGGATTAAGCTGCCCCAACTGGCTTGCGGTTATTACACTTTGTCGGCCGAGACCGGCGGCAAAAGTTGCTTTGTGCGCCTGATTGTTGCGCCTGAATCGGTTTATCAGCCTAAACTGCTTGCCAATGGCGGACGGATGAATGGTTTGACCATGCATTTGTACAGCCTGCGTTCTGAGCGCAACTGGGGTATAGGCGACTTTACCGATTTGTTGAACCTGATGAAATATGCGGCGGAGAAAAAGCTGGATTTTGTCGGTATTAACCCTTTGCACGCTTTGTTTACCAGCAAGCCCGCCTTTGCCAGCCCGTATAGCCCTTCTTCGCGCGAATGGCTCAATCCGATTTATTTGGATGTTGAGAAGGTCGGTGCGTTCACTTATAACGAGCAACTGAAAAACTGGCTGGCGCAACCGAAAATCCGTCAGCGCATCGCTGCTTTGCGTATCACGGAAACGGTGACTTATACCGCGGTTTGGGCGTGCAAGCGTGATGCGCTGCACATGGCGTTTAACGCGTTTGAACAAGATACTTGCGAAGCTGCGGAAAATGAACGCGCTGCATTTGAAGCTTTTGTATTAGAAAAAGGCAAAGCCTTACGGGGCTTCGGTTTGTTTGAGGCTTTGGACCAGTATTACAGCCGCCCAGGGCAAGTGGGTTGGCAGTCATGGCCGTCTGAATTTCATCAGCCTGATGGCGAAGCGGTAGAAAAATTCGCACGCAGCCATGAACGTGAAATCCGTTTTTATATGTGGTTGCAATGGCTTTGTGCGGAGCAGTTGCGCGAAGTCAACCAAGCCGCTGCCGAATACGGTGTCAAACTCGGCATTTACGGCGATTTGGCAGTCGGCGTGGCGCGCGGCAGCGCGGATACTTGGTTAAACCGCCAAGATTATTGTATGGACTTGTCAGTCGGCGCACCGCCCGATCCTTTGGGGCCGACAGGGCAGAATTGGGATTTGCCGCCGCTTAATCCGTCGATGTTGAAGCATACGGGCTATGAAAAATTTGCCCATCTGCTGCGCGAAAACATGCGCCTGTATGGCGTATTGCGGATCGACCATGTGATGGCATTGTGCCGTTTGTGGTGGGTGTTAAACGGTAAAACGGCGGATTTCGGCGCGTATGTGCATTACGATGCCGAAGTGATGTTTGCTATTTTGGCGTTGGAAAGCCGGCGCAACCGTTGCGTCATCATCGGCGAGGATTTGGGGACGGTACCTGACGAAGCCCGCCATCTGCTCAACCGCTATCAGGTGTTCTCATACAAAGTAATGTATTTCAGCAAGGGCTGGAACGGTTTCCAATTGCCGGAAGAATACCCCGAGCAGGCGATTACGGTCATCAGCACCCACGATGTTGCGCCTTTGGCTGGCTATTGGACAGGCAAAGATTTGGATACGATGTTCAAACTTGGTACTCTGCCTGATGCAGCCGCTTTTCAGACGGCCTTGGATGAGCGCGAACACGATAAAGCCGATTTGCTGGATAAATTGAAAGAAACCGGTTGTCTGGGTGCAGACGTACAAATGCCGGCAAAAGCCGATGAAACCTTGCTGGCGGCTTTGCATAAATACGGCGCATTGAGCCGCAGCAAGCTTTACGCCGTACAACTGGAAAACCTGCTGGGCGTCATTGACAATCTGAATGTCCCGGGTGTGACCGAAGGCTATCCGAACTGGGCGCAAAAAATGCCGGTTTCTTTGGAAGATTTCCTACAACACCGCCTCATGGGCGGCCAACTTGCCATTATTGACGAGGTACGCATGAAAACAAACAGCCAAATCAAGACTTATCATGAACTTGACCAAATCGAGCGCGATACGGTCGAAAGCCTGTTTCTTGCCACCCATAGCGATGTGTTCGCTTATCTGGGACGACACCGCCTTGCAGAGGGCGATGAAGTGGTACGCGTTTTGATTCCCGGCGCAGTAAGCGTGGATATCGTGAACCGCCGCAGCGGCGAACTCATCGTGCCGTCTGAAAAAATTGATGAACGCGGTTTCTTTGTGGCCGTCTTGCCCGATGATGCGCCCGATTACGCTTTGCGTATCCGTTACACCGAAGATACCGAGCCAGTGATTGAAGAAGACCCTTATCATTTCGGCTCTGCGTTGCAAGACATGGATTCCTGGCTGTTGGCCGAAGGCAAACACCTGCGTCCTTATGAGACTTTAGGCGCGCATTTTGCCGAGTTGGACGGCGTGAAGGGTGTACGTTTTGCCGTCTGGGCGCCCAATGCGCAACGCGTTTCCGTTATCGGCGAGTTCAACAACTGGGACGGCCGCCGCCACGTCATGCGTTTCCACCGCGACAACGGCATTTGGGACATCTTCATTCCTGCCGTCAAACTCAATGCCCTCTACAAATTTGAAATCCGCGATGCCAACGGCAATGTGCGCGAAAAAGCCGACCCGTATGCTTTTGGTGCGGAACTACGCCCGACCACGGCATCTATCGTGCGCGGCTTGCCTGACGAAGTGGAAGAACCGGCCTTCCGCGCCCGCGCCAACGCCATTGATGCGCCGATCAGCATTTATGAAGTACATTTGGGTTCGTGGAAGCGCAATCCGGAAAACAATTTCTGGCTGACTTACGAACAGCTCGCCAAAGAATTGGTCGCATACGTCAAAGACATGGGCTTCACCCATATCGAGTTCCTGCCTGTTTCCGAATATCCGTTTGACGGCTCATGGGGCTATCAGGCAACCGGTTTGTATGCGCCGACCAGCCGTTTCGGTTCGCCGGAAGAATTGCGCGCATTGATTAAAGCCGCGCACGACGAAGGCATCAGCGTTATCCTCGACTGGGTGGTCGGACACTTCCCGACCGACGACCACGGCCTGGCCAAGTTTGACGGCACCGCGCTGTACGAACACGCCGATCCGCGCGAAGGCTACCATCAAGACTGGAACACCCTGATTTACAACTTCGGCAGAAACGAAGTGAAAAACTTCCTGCAAGGCAACGCCCTGTATTGGATAGAACGTTTCGGCTTCGACGGTATCCGCGTTGACGCGGTTGCTTCGATGATTTACCGCAACTACTCACGCAAAGACGGCGAGTGGATTCCGAACCAATACGGCGGCCATGAAAACCTTGAAGCCATCGCTTTCCTGCGCGATACCAACACCATGTTGAAAGAGGAAGTTCCGGCTGCGACCGAAATTGCCGAAGAATCTACTTCATTCGCCAATGTGACCCGCCAAGAAGGTTTGAACTTCAGCTTCAAATGGAATATGGGCTGGATGAATGATACTTTGCGTTACATGATGGAAGATCCCATCAACCGCAAATATCACCACAACAAAATGACCTTCGGCATGATGTACCAGTACAGCGAAAACTTCGTCCTGCCACTTTCACACGATGAAGTCGTACACGGCAAACGCTCGCTGCTCGGACGGATGCCCGGCGACTGTTGGCAACAATTTGCCAACCTGCGCGCCTACTACGGCTTTATGTACGGCTTCCCCGGCAAAAAACTTTTGTTTATGGGCAGCGAGTTTGCACAAGGCCGAGAATGGAACTACAACGAAGGACTGGATTGGTTCCTGCTGGAGCAAGAGGGCGGCTGGCACAAAGGCGTACAAGACTTCGTACGCGAATTGAACCATGTCTATAAAGACACCGCGCCGCTTTACCAGCTTGACCAATGGCCGGAAGGCTTTGAATGGCTGGTCGCTGACGACGGCAATAATTCCGTTTTTGTCTTCGAACGCCGCGACCGCGAAGGCAACCGCGTTATCGTCATCAGCAACTTCACGCCTGTAGTGCGTGAAGGTTACCGCTTCGGTGTGAATTCTGCCGGCGAATACCGCGAAATCCTCAATTCAGACGACCTGCATTACAAAGGCAGCGGCGTTTCTGCCGGCGCAACGGTGGAGACAGAAGAAGTTTGGTCGCATGGCAAACCAAATTCCCTGTCTGTGACCGTACCGCCGTTGGCAACTGTTTACCTGTATCAGGCGGCAGTCAAAGAAGAAGCGTAAATCAACTTTGAGGGTGGGCATCCTGCCTGCCCAATCAGCTGAAAATTAAAAGATAGTGGTATCAATATGACTCAAGGCCGTCTGAAAGATTTTCAGACGGCCTTATATTGGACACGAAACCAAATACATACCAAGGAATCATTCTATGTCTGCCAAATCATGGCATATCGAGGAAGGCAAGCCTTATCCCATGGGCGCGACCCTGACAAGCAAGGGCTCGAATTTTACCTTGTTTTCCATCAATGCCGAAAAGGTCGAATTGTGTCTGTTTGATAAGGATAAAGAAACCCGTTTGGAGATGCCTTCGCGGCGCGGTTCGGTATTTTACGGATTTGTGCCGGATGTTAAGGCAGGGCAGCGATACGGTTTCCGCGTGTATGGACGTGAAAACGCAGAATATGGCTCATGTTTCAATCCCAATAAATTGCTGATTGACCCGTATTCCAAAAAAATTGACGGCAAACCAAGCTACCGTAACGCCGAAGAAATGGCATGGTTCAGGCCGGAAGATGAACGCGACAATGCCGCCGTTGCGCCGAAAAGCGTCGTGGTCGGACGCAGCCGATTTAATTGGGCCAAAGATTGCCGTCCGGAAATACCGTGGGGCAAAACCGTTATTTATGAAGCCCATGTCAAAGGGGTGACCAAGCAATTCCCTGATTTGAAGTATGCAGGCACTTATAAAGCCTTGTGCGATAAACGGGTTTTGGCCTATTTGCAAGAATTGGGGGTAACGACGGTCGAGCTGCTGCCGATTCATTTTCATCTGGATGAATACCATCTTCAGCAGAT
Organism: Neisseria sp. P0021.S006; assembly: GCF_051956895.1. Taxonomy (NCBI): domain Bacteria; kingdom Pseudomonadati; phylum Pseudomonadota; class Betaproteobacteria; order Neisseriales; family Neisseriaceae; genus Neisseria; species Neisseria sp. P0021.S006. Next base: position 19,211 of record NZ_JBQCWZ010000007.1, on the reverse strand, counting down.
GGGCTTGAGCAATTATTGGGGCTACAACACTTATTCCCATTTTGCCGTTGAGCCGTCTTATGCCGACAATCCCGAACGTGCGGCGGCAGAATTTAAACAAGCGGTCAAAGCCCTGCATCAGGCAGGTTTGGAAGTGATTTTAGATGTTGTGTACAACCACACGGCCGAGCAGGACGACAAAGGCCCGATGCTGTGTCAGCGCGGTATCGACAACACCTTATGGTATTGGCACACCCCTTACGGCAATTATGAAAACTGGTCGGGTTGCGGCAATACGCTCAATATTGTCCGGCGCGACGTTACCCGTTGGGCGGCAGACAGCCTGCGCTATTGGGCGGAAGAGTTTCATATCGACGGCTTTCGTTTCGATTTGGGAACCGTATTGGGACGCGAACCCGATTTCCAATCGTACGGCCGTTTTTTCCAAGTCCTGTATCAAGATCCTGTGTTGGCCGGTTTGAAGCTGATTGTCGAAGCATGGGACATCGGCGAGGGCGGCTATCACTTGGGTAATTTCCCGCAACCTTTTGCCGAATGGAACGGCCGTTTCCGCGATGACATGCGCGCGTTTTGGTCATGGGAAAGCGGCAATTTGGGCGCATTTGCCGAACGCTTGGCCGGGTCGTCCGATATTTTCAACCACAGCGGCCGCCACCCGTCCGCCAGCATCAACTTCATTACTGCACACGACGGCTTCACTCTGCGTGATTTGGTCAGCTATAACGAAAAACACAACGAAGCTAACGGCGAAAACAACCGCGACGGGCATAATGAAAACATCAGCTACAACCACGGCGTAGAAGGCGAAACCGATGATGAAGAGGTTTTGCAAAATCGTGAATACACCTCCAAAGCGCTGCTTGCCTCCTTATTTTTATCCAACGGTACGCCCATGCTTTTGGCAGGCGATGAGTTCGGCAACAGTCAGCAAGGCAACAACAACAGCTACTGCCAAGATAATCCGATTACATGGTTGGATTGGCAAAATGAGCCTCATGAGTTGCAAAATTACACTCAAGCGCTGATACGCGTACGCAGCCAAATCAAGCTTCTGACAGATGATTGCTGGTGGGAAAAAGAGCGTGTGCAATGGCTCAATGCGGATGGCAGCCCGATGACCGAATATTGTTGGCACAACAGGGGCAGCAAGGCAATTCAGGTTGTTTTGGACGATGAATGGCTGCTGTTGGTCAATGCCAAACGTAGTCGTCAGTTATTTAACCTGCCTCAAGGCAATTGGGAAATTTCTTGCGTACCATCTGAGAAATTTAATTACGAAGAGGCTGGGAAATGTGTTGTTGAGCATATGGGGATTTGGATTTTACATAAAACAAATTAAATGAGAATTAAACTATTGGTTGATTAACTCTTTGATATTTTGTCAGTATTTTCTGATTTGTAGCTTAGTGGTATAAATTGAAAATGCCAATAAGATGATGAATGGTTTAATTGTTAATTAAATGTTTTATAAAGAAAAATATATCCTTTTTTTGAATCTTTCCGCTATAATCTCCTTGGTTTGTAACAAATCTACGCACCATTCCTTTCAGACGGCCTGTTGCCGTTGTCAGGCCGTCTGAAAACCGAGTTTCGTTGTTTTTAATAAAACCATCAGGCGCGTTGTCCAGTGCCTCACGCTAGAGAAAGGCTTCCATGGCTAAGAAAAAACTCCCCATCTCCGGTTACGATTATGTAATGCCTAAACCGGACGCCGAAACCATCCGTAAATCCATCGTTTACAAGCTGATTTTCATCTTGGGCGTAGATCCGAAGGAGGCAACTTCACACCAATGGCTCAACGCCGCCATGCTTGCCGCGCGTGACCTGATTGCGGAAGATTTCCTCAAAACACGCCGCGCCCACATTGATAACAGTAAACGCATGGTTTATTACCTGTCTATGGAATTCCTGCTCGGCCGTTCGTTTGTCAACGCGCTGATTAACGAAGGCGTTTACGCCGAATTTGAAGAAGCCTTTAAGCAACTGGGCAAAGAATTTGCCGATGTCTGCGAACAAGAAGAAGATCCGGGTTTGGGTAACGGCGGTTTGGGCCGTCTGGCCGCCTGCTTCCTCGACTCTTTGGCAACCCTGCGCATTCCGGCCATGGGCTACGGCATCCGTTACCAATACGGTATGTTCAAACAAGAAATCGTGGATGGCCAACAAGTTGAAAAACCTGATTTGTGGCTCGACCAAGATTTGGCATGGCAGTTTGCCCGTCCGAACAAACAATATTCCGTCCGTTTCGGTGGTCAAGTGTTGAACTTGGGCGACAAAAAAGAATGGCAGCCAAGCGAAGAAATTTCTGCTTGGGCATACGATGAAATCATTCCGGGCTATGGCGGCGAATGTGCCAACCCATTGCGTTTGTGGACTGCACACGCAGGCAACCTGTTCGACCTTGCCGACTTCAACCGAGGCGACTATGCCTCTGCCGTTCGCGCACAAAACAGCGACGAAAACATCTCACGCGTTCTGTATCCGAACGACTCTACCGATTCCGGCCGCGAATTGCGCTTGAAACAAGAATACTTCTTGGTTTCCGCTTCCGTTCAAGACATCGTTGCCCGCCACAAATGCCGTTTCCCAAGTATCCGCACTTTGGCGGACGAAGTCGCCATCCACTTGAACGACACCCATCCGGTACTCGCTATTCCAGAATTGATGCGTATCCTGATTGACGAAGAGGGCATTGCATGGACTGAAGCATGGAATATGTGCTGTAAGATTTTCTCTTACACCAACCACACATTGATGAGCGAAGCCTTGGAAACTTGGCAGGTTGACCTGATGGGCCGTCTGCTGCCGCGCCACTTGGATATCATCTTTGAAATCAACGCCTACTTCCTCAATGCCTTGCGTGCCATCGGTAACTTCGACGACGACTTTGTCCGCCGCGTATCCATCATTGACGAAACCCACGGCCGTCGCGTTCGCATGGCATGGCTTGCCGTGATCGGTTCGCACAAAGTCAACGGCGTGGCAAAAATCCACTCCGATTTGATGACCACATCCATCTTTGCCGACTTTGCCAAAGTGTTCCCAGAACGCTTTACCAACGTAACCAACGGCGTCACCCCGCGCCGCTGGATCAACATCGCCAACCCGGGCCTGACCAAATTCTTGGACAAACATCTGGGCGACGAAGACTGGCGTCTGCATTTGGACAACCTGACCAAGCTCAACGACAAAGTGGACGATGCCTCCGTACAGGCAGAATTCGGCGAAGTGAAAAAAGCCGCCAAAGAGCGTCTTGCCAAATACATCGAAACCGAGCTGGGTATCAAAGTTAATACCGATGCACTTTTCGACATCCAAATCAAACGTATCCACGAGTACAAACGTCAAGCATTGAACGTGATGCACATCGTCGACCGTTACAACAAAATCCTGGAAAACCCGGATTTCGATTGGCAGCCGCGTGTGTTCATCTTTGCCGGTAAAGCCGCTTCCGCCTATTACATGGCGAAGAAAATCATCCGACTGATTAACGACGTTGCCAAAGTCATCAACAACGACACCCGTATCCGTGACCTGATTAAAGTCGTTTACATCCCGAATTACAGCGTCAGCCTCGCCCAAATCATCATTCCTGCCGCCGATTTGCACGAACAAATCTCACTGGCAGGTACAGAAGCATCCGGTACCAGCAACATGAAATTTGCCCTCAACGGCGCAATCTGTATGGGTACACTGGACGGCGCGAACGTTGAGATTTTGGAAAAAGTCGGTGCGGACAACTGCTATATCTTCGGTAACACCGTAGAACAAGTCGAAGAAATCCGCCGCAACGGTTACGACCCGTTGAGCTATATCGAGCGAGACAGCGACCTGCGCCGCGTCGTCAACCAAATCAGCCAAGGCACTTTCTCTCCGGAAGAGCCAAACCGCTACAACGACGTGTTGCAACCATACGGCGACTTCTATCAACTGATGGCCGATTTCCGCAGCTACATCGACACGCAATACAAAGCGGACGAACACTACCGCAACGTATCCGCATGGCGCAAATCAGCCTTGATCAATATCGCCAACATGGGCTTCTTCTCATCCGACCGCTCCATCGCCGACTACTGCCGCGATATTTGGTACATCAAACCATTGAGCGAAAAAGAATTGCCCGGCAGAAATTAAGCGTTAAGCAGATAACGAAAGCCGATACATCGGAAAGGTGTGTCGGCTTTTTTTATATTCGCTGTTTTTGAATTGGATAATAAACTTAAAAGGCCGTCTGAAAACTTTCAGACGGCCTTTTGTTTCATTTGCTTTGAGCATCAATCAAGCAAGATTATTTTTCAGCTTCTTCAAAGCCGACGACTTCGAGGCCGAAGCCGGTGAGGCCGGTGAAGGATGACGGCTGGCCGAGGACGCGCAGTTTTTTGACGTTGAGGCCGGCGAGGATTTGTGCGCCTATGCCGTAGCTTTTGCTGTCCCATTTGTAGGCTTGGTTGGCGCCTTTGGGCAGGGTGCGGTCGAGCAGGGTGGCGCCGTCTTCGGTACGGTGCAGGAGGATGACTACGCCGCTTTCGGCTTGTTGGATGCGCTCAAGGGCTTTGGGCAGCGACCATGAATGGCGCGGGTTGGCTTGGATGAAGTCCATGACGCTGAAGGGTTCATGGACGCGGACGAGGGTTTCTTCTTCGGCGGAGGGTGTGCCTTTGACAAGGGCGAGGTGGGTTTCGCCGGAGAGTTTGTCGACGTAAACGTGTTGTTGGAACTCGCCCCACGGGGTTTGTACGGGTGCGTTGCCCATGTCTTCGAGCAGGCTTTCGGTACGGCTGCGGTATTCGATGAGGTCGGTAATGGTGCCGATTTTGAGGTTGTGCTCTTCGGCAAACTTCATCAGTTCGGGCATACGTGCCATGGTGCCGTCGTCGTTGATGATTTCGCAGATGACGGCGGCGGGAATCAGACCGTTCATTTGTGCCAGATCGACGCCGGCTTCTGTGTGTCCGGCGCGGACGAGTACGCCGCCTTTTTGGGCGCGGAGAGGGAAGATGTGGCCGGGTTGGACGATGTCTTCAGGTTTGGCGGATGGGGAAACGGCAGTTTGAATGGTCAGGGCGCGGTCGGCGGCGGAAATGCCGGTGGTAATGCCGTGGGCGGCTTCGATGGAGACGGTAAAGTTGGTGCCGTATTGTGCGCCATTTTTTTGGGTCATCATGGGCAGGCCGAGTTTTTCGACCATTTCGCCGTCCATCGGCAGGCAGACCAGGCCACGTGCGTTTTTGATCATGAAGTTGATGGCTTCGGGGGTAACGAATTGGGCGGCCATCAGCAAGTCGCCTTCGTTTTCTCGGTCTTCGGCATCAGTGATGATGACCATTTTGCCGGCTTTGATGTCTGCTAGGATTTCAGGGATGGTGGAGATGTGGGACATGGTATTTCTTTCTTGGCTGATGGTAGGGGCGTGGCGGTCTTGGTGGTCTTGATCCAACCACATGTCAGGCATATTTGCTGCCTGCTCGATTTTTCGGGCTTTTTTCTCGCCGAAAGATTTGTTTTTCAGTAGGGCGGACAGCTCGCCTTGGTTGATAGAAATGGCTTGGGCAAACTTGGTCTGCTGGCCGTTGTGGTGTTGTGTTATCCATTGCCGCAGGTTGTGGCGGCGCAGGTCGGTGGTATTCATGATGAGATGAAATTGAATTGTGTGTAATGGATTGTAGTCTTGTATTTACCAAAAGGCAAACTTTGTTTGTTGAGATTTTTATTACTTTTTGGTAATGAAATTTATTGTTTCAGACGGCCTGGGTATGGCTTGAAATTGACGGTTTTGGGAGAATATGGGGAATGTTTTGATGATTATTTTAATGGGGGATGTTTGAAATGAAAATGCTTGGACGCGGATTGGTCGTGCTGGTGTTGTGTGCGCTGACGGCTGCGGGCGGCTGGTTTTATGCCCTGCATGGTCAGAACGAAGAACATCAGGTTTTGTCCCGTGAGGGGGTTTTGATGCAGATTAAGCAGATGAACCGCTTGGAAAGTACGGCATTTTATATCGATACGATTATCCGTACGGAGAAAAAAGGGGATTGGCGCAGGCTGTGGCAGGATTCACAAAGCGGTATTTTTATTGTGCGCGGTAAGGTGTTGGCTGGTTTGGATTTGGACAAGTTAGGCGCGGACAATGTCAATATTGTGGACGACAAGGTCTTAATCAGCCTGCCGGCGGTGGAAATTTTGAGCGTGGATTTGGAAAATATCGAAGTGTACGATATTCAGACCGGCTCGTTTAATTTGCTGCCTATGGATAAGTCGGTATTTAAGACGGTGCAGGAAGAGGCGAAACGGCAGGTATTGCAAAGCGCATGTAGGGCTGAGATTTTGGAACATGCCAACCGTCAGGCGCAAATGCAGTTGGAAAACCTGTTTGCATTGACGCAGACGAAGGTATCCGTCTATCCGGCTGCGGTAGGGAAGTGCGGTTAAATAGATTGCTTGAAAAGATAAGGCCGTCTGAAAAATTTTCAGACGGCCTTTGTTTCATCAAGCCATTAACCGCGTCGTAAAACGGCGGTATTGATGTATTTTTGAATACCGGTGGCAATGGCTTGGGCGCATTGTTGGCGGAAGGATTCGCTGCCGAGCAGCCGCTCTTCGGTAGGGTTGGAGAGGAAGGCGGTTTCCACCAAAATGGACGGAACGTCCGGCGCGCGGAGGACGGCAAAGTTGGCCTCGTCAACGCGGCCTTTGTGCAGTTGGTTGAGTTTGCCCAATTCGGTCAAGACGGAATGGCCGAGCTTGCGGCTGTCGCGCAGGGTTGCGGTTTGGGTCATGTCCAAAATCGTGTTGTCGACGTTGCGGTTGCCGCTGGATTGTACACCGCCGATGGCGTCGGCGTTGTTTTGGGTTTGGGCAAGGAATTTTGCCGCCGAGCTGGTCGCGCCTTTGGTATTGAGCATATATACGCCGGTACCGCGAGCGGACGGGCTGGTAAAGGCATCGGCGTGGATGGATACGAATACGTCGGCATTGCGCGCACGGCCTTTGGCAACGCGTACGCCCAATGGGATAAAGATGTCTTCGTTGCGCGTCATGAATACGTTGTAACCCAAGGCCTCGAGGCGTTTTTTGGTTTCGCGTGCAATGGAGAGTACGACGTTTTTCTCTTTGAGGCCGCTCGGGCCGATTGCGCCAGGATCTTCGCCACCGTGACCGGGGTCGATCATAATCACGGGACGGCGGTTGCCGCCGCTGCCGCGATTGTTTTTAGGGGCAGGGGTGTCGTATGCGATATTGGTATTTTGACGTTGTTTGGGAACATTGCCGTTGAGCAAGGCCATCATCGGGTCGTTGGCATCTGCGCCGTGCGGATAGAGGTCGATAACCAAGCGGTTTCTGAAGTTGCCGACGGGGGCGAGCGCAAAGACTTGCGGATGGGTGCTTTGTTTGAGGTCGATGACGATACGCACGGTATTGGGCGTATTTTGACCGGCACGAATGCTGCGGATAAAAGGGTCGTTAGACAGCACTTTGCTGGAAATGCCTTGCAGGACGCTGTTGATTTCCGCACCTTGAATATCCACGACCAACCTGCTGGGGTTGTCCAACATAAAATGTTGGTATTTCATCGAGTGGTTGCTCTCAAGGGTAACGCGTGTGTAGGCGTTCGCCGGCCAAATGCGGACGGCAAGGAATTGCGCAGGAGAGGCCGGTTTGGCCAATGCGGCACCAACGGGCGTGAGGGTGAGAAATAGTCCTGTGCCTTGACGGAGAATGTGTCTTCTAGTTAATTTGACCATGATTCTAAACTTTTTCGGCCTTGGTTTGTGTGGGCGGAAAAGGTGCAGGTTCTGCCCTTATCGGTGTACGTCAATGTAATGGTAATGTCTGCCAGAGGCGTGAATTCTCCACCTTGCTGCGGCCATTCGATGAGGCAGATGCTGTCGGGCGCAAACAATTCGTCCAAACCGGCATCTTCCCATTCCTCGGGCATGGTAAAGCGGTAGAGGTCGAAATGGTGGAGGGTGAATGTATCCAGCGGATAAGATTCGACAATGGTGTAAGTCGGGCTTTTGACTGCGCCCGTATGTCCCAGTCCGCGCAAAATTCCGCGTGTCAGCGTGGTTTTGCCTGCACCCAGCCCGCCTTCAAGATAGATGGTCAGCGGAGCGGAGAGTTGCTTGCTCCATTCTTCACCCAGTTGCAGGGTTGCTTCTTCATCGGGCAGAAAACGGGTGTAAAGTCCGTTTGAGTGCATGGAATAGGCCTTGTCGTTCAAAAGGCTTAATTATGATGGAATTGGCGGCGTTTGCAAACCTGATAGACGATAAAGTTAGATAAAGATAGTGTTGAGGCCGTCTGAAAACAGAATTCAGACGGTCTTTAATGTTAAAATGAAAATATCCCTCACAAAATTGCGAGACAGCTTATGCCTTTATCCATAGACGAACAATTATTGCCGCACCGCAATGCCATCGACAGCATCGATGCGGAAATCCTCCGTTTGCTCAACGAGCGCGCCGGTCATGCGCATGCTATCGGTGAATTGAAAGGGACAGGCGCGGTGTACCGTCCTGAACGGGAAGTGGCCGTTTTGCGCCGGATTCAGGATTTGAACCGCGGCCCTTTGCCGGATGAATCGGTTACCCGGCTGTTTCGCGAGATTATGAGCGAATGTTTGGCAGTAGAGCGTCCGCTGACGATTGCCTATTTAGGCCCGAAGGGGACATTTACCCAGCAAGCCGCCATCAAACATTTCGGCCACGCCGCACACACCATGGCGTGTACCACCATCGACAATTGCTTCAAACAAGTTGAAACGCGCCAAGCCGATTATTTGGTGGCGCCGGTAGAAAACTCGACCGAAGGCTCGGTGGGGCGCACTTTGGATTTGTTAGCAGTAACCGCGTTAAAAGCCTGTGGCGAAGTGGTTGTCCGCATTCATCACAACCTGCTGCGTAAAGACAGCCACGAAATCGGCGGCATTACCAAAGTTTTCGCCCATGCCCAAGCCTTGGCGCAATGCAACGACTGGCTTGGCCGCAACCTGCCCAATGCAGAGCGTATCGCCGTGGCCAGCAATGCAGAAGCAGCACGTCTGGTTGCTGAATCTGACAGCCCGAATGTGGCCGCCATTGCCGGACGTATTGCCGCGGAAATTTATCAGTTGAGTTTTGCCGCCGAGTGTATCGAAGACGAACCGAACAACACCACGCGCTTCTTGGTGATGGGTCATCAAGAAACCGGCCGCAGCGGCAATGACAAAACCTCTTTGGTCGTCTCCGCGCCGAACCGTGCCGGTGCCGTTACTTCGTTATTGCAACCTTTCACCAAGTTGGGCATTTCCATGACCAAATTTGAAAGCCGCCCAAGCAAATCGGTTTTGTGGGAATATCTGTTCTTCATCGATATCGAAGGCCATCAAAGCGATGAAAATGTCCAAAAAGCCTTGCAGCTTTTGGGCGAACGCGCTTCCTTCGTGAAAGTTGTCGGATCTTATCCGACCGTTGTTTTGTAAGGATTATTGGGTATAAAAGGCCGTCTGAAAAGTTTTCAGACGGCCTAAATCATGTTCTCAATAGTTGCCATTTATGTAACATCATTGGCAGATTGATGTCAGTAAGTTTGCATGATTGGAAATGAACCCTCTATAATCCGAACGTTTTTAATATTTTCATGCAAAGAAAGGAGCAAGCCATGACATGCAATACTTCAATCTGCTCAATCACATTCTTTGCAGCCCAAGCGTCGGTCTGATTTTCGGATAACGCTTTTCGCATTCCATGTCGCCCGCTTCGGGCTGCTTTCCCTACAATTATCGGCTAGAAACCAGGCCGTCTGAACATTTCGCAGACGGTGGATACCTATTGTCATCAGTTGTCGGTTTCTATCCGTTTTAAAGAAAGCATAAACACATGGGCAATTATCCCCATCATATTCAAATTATTGCCGATTCAAATACATGGATTGAAGGCAACGCTGTCGCACAGCTCGAAACCACCGCCCGATTACCGCATATGCTACGCGTTGCCGGAATGCCGGATTTACACGCAGGGCGCGGTTATCCGGTTGGTGCGGCATTTTTCAGCGACCGCCATTTTTATCCTGCCCTGATTGGGAACGACATCGGTTGCGGCATGGCGTTTTGGCAGACCGATTTACGCGCAGCCAAACTCAAACCGGCCAAACTCGCCAAACAGCTGGGCAATATCGATACGCCGTTGGATAAAGACGAACAGGTCGATTTATTAGGCGACGCTGTCGATATGCGCCAATTTTCAGACGGCCTTGCCGTAGGTACGATTGGCGGCGGCAACCATTTTGCCGAGTTGCAAACCGTTGATACTGTTTATCGCGCCGATCTGCTTCCGCCCGATTTTGATGAAAACCATCTGCAACTGTTGGTGCATAGCGGTTCGCGCGGATTGGGTCAGCAGATTTTGCAACGCCATATTGCCGCCTTTGGGCATCAAGGTTTGGCGGAAGAGGGCGAAGCGGCGGCAGCTTATCTAGCCGAACATCAAACGGCTCTTGAATTTGCCAGCCTTAACCGCCGTTTGATTGCGGCCAGAATGCTCGACTGTTGGTGCGCAGAAGGAACATGCCTGCTCGATGTCCATCATAATTTTTTGGAACAAACCGAGATTGACGGCACGACCGGTTGGCTGCACCGAAAAGGCGCAACGCCCACCGATAAAGGCTTGGTTATGATACCCGGCTCGCGCGGCGATTACAGCTATCTGGTCCGACCTGCCGAAGATTGCCAAATTTCGTTGAATACCTTGGCTCACGGCGCAGGTCGGAAGTGGCAGCGCGGTGAATGCAAAGGCAGGCTGTCGCACAAATATACTGCTGACAGCCTGCGCCAGACCGAATTTGGCAGCGTAGTCATTTGTCAGGATAAGGCCCTGATTTTTGAAGAAGCGCCGCAGGCTTATAAAAGCATTGACAGCGTTATTGCCGCCATGAAAAACGCAGGTTTGATTGAATTGGTCGCGCGGTTTAAGCCTGTTTTGACTTATAAAACCGGCGGCGAGTGTGGAGCGTAAAGATGAAACAGAATACACCAGTGATTTATCTGCAAATTTCCACCGCGCAAGGGCCGGCAGAGTGCCGCATATTTGCCCGTTTCGTCTTGGGCAAATTGCTTGCAGAAGCTCAAGCAAAAGGCATTGATGCTGAACTTGTTACTGAAACATCCGATAAGCACGGCATTTTGTCGGCAACGCTCAAATTGGAAGGGCAGAAAGCCGAAAGTTTGGCACAAACTTGGCAGGGGACGCTCCAATGGATATGTCCCAGCCCTGTCCGCCCGAAACATCCGCGCAAAAATTGGTATATAGGCGTTTTCCGCCTGCCCGATATGCCGCAGACGTATGAAATGCCGTCTGAAAACGGAATCGAGTTTCAAACCTGCCGTTCGGGCGGCAAGGGTGGGCAACACGTCAATAAAACCGAAAGCGCCGTCCGCGCCACCCATAAAGAAAGCGGCATTTCTGTACGGGTCGAGAGCGAACGCAGCCAGCATGCCAATAAGAAATTGGCGGTCATGTTATTGGCGCAAAAGTTGGCGGAACATCATGCCGGACAAGCTGGAAATTTTGCGCAGGAGCAGCACGCGCAACTCTATCAAGTTGAGCGCGGCAATCCGAAAAGGACATTTATCGGAGCTACGTTTAAGGAGAAATAATTTATCTGCCGGATAAGCAGGCATAGTGAAAACATAAATCAAAGGCCGTCTGAAAACTTTCAGACGGCCTTTTATCAGTTTATCGATTAGCGTTCGCTCAACGCTTGTTTCATACGCGTAATCGGTTTGATCAGGTATTGGAAGATGGTTTTTTCACCGGTTTTGATGTCTACCGTTGCAACCATGCCCGGAATAATCGGCATCGGTTTGCCGTTTTTGTCTTTCAGGGAGTTGTTTTCGGTTTGGACGAGAACACGGTAATAGACTTGGTTCGGGTCGAGTTTCAAGTCGTTGGCACGGTTTTGCATGGAGTTGCTGATGGTATCGGCGCCGACGAGGGTAACTTTGCCTTCCAAACCGCCGTAGATGGAGTAGTCGTAGGCACTGACTTTAACCAATGCAGGTTGGCCTGCTCGGATAAAGGCGATGTCTTGCGGACGGATATAGGCTTCGACCAGCAGTTTGTCGTCAACTGGGACGATTTGCATGATGTCTTCGCCTGCGTTCACAACGCCGCCGATGGTGGTGACTTTTATGCCTTTGACGATGCCGCGCATAGGCGCACGGATTTGCGAGCGTTCAACCGGGTCGGCACGCATGGCAACGTTTTCTTTGGATTGCGCCAGCTCGGATTCAGCTTGCAAAAGTTCGTTGTTGGCATCGGCTTTGTAGCGGTTGCGGCGTTCGGAAATTTGGGTGGCCAAGTCGGCAGACTCACGGCGCATTCTTAAGAGTTCGACTTCGGAAACTACGCCTTCGGCAACCATAGGCGCAGTAATAGCGATTTCGCGGTCAAGTGCGGCCTTGCTTTGGGAAAGGCCGCTGACGGCGTCGGTCATGGCTTGACGGCGTGCTTTGTAGGCGGCAATTTCGCGACGGCGCAGCTCAGGGCCCACGCTGTCAGGGAAGGAGAGCTTGGTGCCGTAGGCTTCGGCTTTAAGGCGGGCAACGGTGGCTTCGAGGTTTTCGACTTTGGCTTCGCTTTCTCGTAAAACGGCGGAGCTGCGCGTGTCGTCGAGTTTCATCAGAATCTGATCTTTCTCGACCATATCGCCTTCTTTAACCATGATTTCGGTTACGATGCCGGGGTCGAGGCTTTGAATCACTTGCTCACGGCTACTGGGAATGATATTGCCGTTGCCGCGGGTCACTTCTTCGACAGGGCTGTTGTATGCCCAGACGACGAAGACGACTAGGAAAAGGAAGAATAGGATGATGACCCAAAATTGGCCGCTGTGTTTTTCTTTTTGAAGGGCGGCATTGAGGTCGTTGATGAGGTGTAGGTCTTTGGATTTGACGTTGTTTTCGCGGCTCATAATCGTGTATCTTTATTGTGTTTGGTGGATTTTAACCATTAGGGCAGGCCGTCTGAAAGGGTAAGTAGGTTTCAGACGGCCTTTTGCTTTATTGTGCTGCCGATTGAGGGGCTGTGGCAGCTTGTTGTTGCTGCTGTGCAGCAGCTTGTTGCTGTTGTTGTTTGATGTTGGCTGCTTTGGCCTGTTCGTTTTGCATGAGTTTTTGCAATACCAGGTCACGCGGGCCGTCCATCACGACTTTACCATTGTCCATGACAATGATGCGGTTGACGATTTGCAGCACTTGCGGACGGTGGGTTACCAAAAGCATGGTGCGGTTGCGACCCCATTGGGCGATGGCATTGAGCGCCATGCGTTCAGTAGCTTGGTCCAGGCTGGTGGTTGGCTCGTCCAGCAGGACGACTTTCGGATTGCGCAAGGTCATGCGCGCCAGTGCGATGATTTGTTTTTGACCGCCAGACAAGCCCAAGCCGTCTTCACCCAGAGGCATATCCAAACCACGCGGATGGTTGCGGATGATTTTGTCGAGGCCGAAGCGGTTGAGCGCAGTCAGTAGGTCTTGGTCAGTAGAGTAGCTGCCGGTACGTGCCAAGTCCATGTTTTCGCGTAATGTGCCGAGGAACAGGCGTGGCGATTGGCTCAACAGTAGGACTTGATCGCGCAGGAAGTTGGGGTCAAGCTGGCGCATATCGACGCCGTCAAGGGTAACGTTGCCTTTTTCAGTATCGTACAGACCGCTAGCCAGTTTGAGCATGGTACTTTTACCGCTACCGATACGGCCCAAAATACCGACTTTTTCGCCCGGTTTGATGGTCAGGCGCAAGTCTTCTACGGCGCTGTTGTTGTCGGCTTGATATTTGAACGATACGTTTTCAAAGGTAATATTGCCTTGAACATTGTCCAAAGTAATATATTTGCGTTCCGGATTGCGCTCGATAGGGCGGGTAACGATGTCGTTTACGCCTTTGAGGGCAAGTTTGGCCTGTTGGAAGCGGGTGGCCAAACCGGCAATTTGTGCCAATGGCGCCAAAGCACGGCCGGACAGAATCACGGAGGCAATCAATGCACCCATGGTGATGCGTTCCGCATGGTTGTCGGCATGAATCAGATAGGTACCGACGACGACCAAAAAGACGGTATTGAGCTGCTGCATGGCAACGGCAAAGTTGACCATGAAGTTGCTGGTGTCTTTGACTTTGATGGAAGAGGCGGAAGTTTTGGCGGTGTATTCGTCCCAACGTTGTTGCGCCCAAGATGTGGCGTTGTTGGTTTTCAGGGTTTCGATGCCTTCGATGGCTTCAACGGCAAGGCCGGAGCGTTGCGAACCTTCTTTCATCGATTCGTTAATGTGGCGCGAGAGCGGTCGTTGTACGACAAAACCGACAATCACGACAATCGGAATGATGGTCAGGGGAACGAGTGCCAGTTTGCCACCGACCATGGAAATCACGAAGATAAACAGCAACAGGAAAGGCAAGTCGACGATGGTCAACAAGCTGGCACTGGTCATGAACTCGCGCACGGCTTCAAATTCGCGCAGGTTGCTGGCGTATGAACCGGAAGAAGCAGGACGGTCTGCCAGACGCAATGCCATCACGCGGCGGAACAGGGCGGAGCTGATGATCAGGTCGGCTTTTTTGCCGGCAATATCGGTCAAGTGGCCGCGAATCATCTTGGCGGCAAACTCAAACAAAATCGCCAAGACCACGCCGATGCTCAATACCCACAAGGTCTCATAGGCTTGGTTGGGAATCACGCGGTCGTACACGTTCATCACATACAGGGAGCTGACGAGCGCAAGGAAGTTGATGATGATGGTGGCCAAGATGACTTGGTAGTAGTAGCTGCGGAAACGCCAAATGACTTTCCAAAACCATGCTTTGGGCAAATGGTATTCAGGCAGCTCCGAGCGCATATCGGTAGCCATTTTGGGTTTGATAAACCAGCAGTAGCCCAAATACAGGCCGGAGAGCTGCTCGTGGCTGAGTTCCTGTTCCAAACCGTCAACCTGGCGGATATGGTATTTGCGTTCTTGGCCGGAGCCTTCGATTTGGGTGATGACCGCTGCTTCTTCGTTGTGCAGGATAATCATAACCGGCACAGCGAGCGAGGGGATGTCTTCCAGATTGCGTTTGGATAAGGTGTTTTCAAAGCCGTGACTGCGCAGGACTTCGACCAGTGAGTGATAGTTGACCTTGAGCTTTTTGTCGCGCACGACTTCGGCGGACAAAGCGGCTTCGGATACGGGCGCACCCAAAAGGCGGGTCACTAAAACGATGTGTTCAATGATGGCTTTCATATTTTTTCGCGTAATGTTTTTGGTTTAACCGGCGGATATGGCTTTATTTTTGTGCCAAACCGACCCAAGCGGAGATTTTGGCTTGGGTATTTAAATAGTCAAGCGCCGCATCGCGGAAATCGTTGCGGGCGGCAACATAATCCTGCTCGATGGAGGATAACTCGCTGTATGCGCTCAAAACGTCGGTCAGCGTACGTCGGGCGATTTTAAATTGCAATTCATACACTTTGATGACTTCTTTTTGGGCGGCGATGTGTTGCGCCGTCAGCACGGTACGCTGTTCGCTTTCCTGCATATCGATGGCCGACGTTTGAACGCGTTCGTTCATGTCGCGCAGGATTTGTTCGGACTTGGCTTCTGCGGCAATCAATGATTTGGCATTGCGTTCCACATTGTGTCGTGCGGCAATATCCAACACATTCCATGCAACGTTTAAATAAAGCTGTCTGGTGTTGCGCGTTGCACTGCCTTCCAAATTGAGGGCAGGCAGGCGTTCGGCTTTGGAGGCGTCCAAATCGGCACGGACGCTGTCGCGCTCGGCCAATTGCGCCTGATAGGACGGATTGTTGTTGCGGTTGGGATTGTTGAAGCGTTCAGTGATGGATTTCGCCGTGTCGTTTTTAAACGGATCTTCCAAGTCGTTGGCAGTCAGCTGGCGCGAGGTATAGCGGGACAGGCGGCTCAGGGCCAAATCCATGGTGCGGCGTTGTTGGGCAATGATGTTTGCCACTTGTAGTTGGCGCGCGCGCGCTTCAATCAGCTCGGAACGACGGCCGGCATCATATTTGACGATGGTGTCCAAGTCTTTTAAGAGGTTGTTGTGGCGCGCTAAAGTCTGCTCGTTGAGGATCAGGGTTTCTTTTGCACGCAATGCGCTCAGGTAGAGGCGGCCGATATCGCTGCCGAGCTGCTCTTGGCTTTCGGTGTATTTGTGTTGATAGTATTCTTCGCGGCTGCGGTCGCGGCGGACGGCGGCTTCAATCGCACCCCATGAGTAGATGTTCACGCTGCCGCGCACGCCGATACCGTCATCCATGTCGTTGCTGTTATATTTATTGTGTTGCGCCAGCACTTTCGTGCCGGTCAGGGTAACGACAGGATAATGGCGCGCACGCGTAGCTTTGGTCGTGCTTTGCGCTGCTTCTTGAGTGGCTTTTGCTTCACGCACAATCGGGTCGCTGATTAAAGCATCCCTGAGGATGTCTTGCAGGCTGTATGCAGAGGCCGTCTGAAACGGCATCAGACAGCAGGCGACGGCAACGGCCGATGACAATAAACGGAGCTTTGTGGGGGAAGAATAAATATGCGGCATGATTTCTAACCAAATGATTTATATATTATCGTTGTCCGTATCGGGTATCGCCTGAGGCATGACCGGGCGAATTTTGAACGAGAACACATACATTTACAAAGCATAAAGCATTTTTTCCAGCTTTTCACAATATTCTGATGAAAGGTCAAGATACATGCCTTAAAGTATATTATTGCAGAGCGCGACTATCGTTTCTAATGATTTTAATGTAAAAAATCTATTAAAAAGGCCGTCTGAAAGGATTTCAGACGGCCTTTTTCAACCTTAATCCTTACGTTGCAATACAGCGGCAAAGAAACCGTCGGTTTGGTGTTCTCCAGAGTTGAGGCGCAGGTATTTTCCGGTATCCAAATCAACCTTCAGGCTTTGCAGCAGTTCGGCGCAGTTGACGAGTTCAAACTCGGGATGTTCGGACAGGAAACGTTCGACTTGCAACTCGTTTTCTTCCGGCAACACGCTGCAGGTGGCGTAAACCAAACGGCCTTGCGGTTTCACCAGTTTGGAGGCGGCATCGAGGATACTGTGTTGCTGTTCCAAAAGGTTGGCCACGGTCTCGGCGGATTGGCGGTATTTGAGGTCGGGATTGCGGCGTAAAGTACCCAAACCGGAGCAGGGCGCGTCCACCAACACGCGGTCGGCTTTGCCTGCCAGTCGGGCGATACGGGTATCGTGTTCGCTGCTGATGCGTTCGGGGTGGATATTGGTCAGTCCGGCACGGGTCATGCGCGGTTTGAGGTTGGCAAGGCGTTTTTCGGCGATGTCGAATGCGTAGATTCTGCCTTTGTTGGCCATTTGCGCGCCGACAGCCAAAGTTTTACCGCCGGCACCGGCACAGAAATCGACAATGATTTCGCCGCGTTTTGCGCCCACCAATAAGGCAAGCAGCTGGCTGCCTTCGTCTTGGACTTCCAGTGTACCGTCTAAAAATAGCTCGTGTTTGTTAAGCGCGATTTTGTTTTTCAGGCGGATGCCCCAAGGCGAATAAGGCGTGGCTTCTGCATCGGCACTTTCGGCTTGCAACAATGGCAGCACTTTATCGCGTTTGCCTTTCAAGGTATTGACGCGGATGTCGAGCGGGGCAGGTTGGTTGATGCTGCGGCCGAAGGCGAGGATTTCTTCTTCGCTCCAATGCCGTTGCAGTTGTTCTACCAGCCATTGCGGCAATTCTGCGGCGGTATTCAGGCCGTCTGAAAACTCGGTTTTGCGGGCTTTCAAATTGCCGAGGAACTCTGTTTCTTCTTCATCAAGCAGGTCTTTGATTTGGCTGATGTTGGTGCTTCTGCCGAGAACCAGTGCGGCGAGTGCTGCTTTGCGCGGCTGCGCGTGCGGACGGCGCAGGGCGGTACTGATTTTTTGATAGTGGCGCAATGCGGCAAAGGCTGTTTCGGCGATTTCGTGGCGGTCTTGGCGGCCGAGCTTTTTGTGTTCGCGGAAATAGGCGGAGAGGACGGCATCGGAAGGCTGTTTGAAAGTCAGCATTTCAGCCAAAACTTTGGCGGTATGGTCGAGTTGTGCGGCGTTCATAATGTAATGGGTTCTCTTAAAGTTGGTAAAGGGTTTCAGACGGCCTTCATGATGCGTTCGATTTCGTGCCAAAAGCCGTCCGGCCGTAATTCCAAAACGGCAATCAAGCCTTGGTCGATACGGCGGATTTCGGTTTCGTTCAATGTTTCGGTTTCGGCGACACGAGCAGGCGCGAGATAGGCCATACGGTCGAGCAGGTGGTAGCGGACTTCTTGGTGTTCAAACCAGTATTCCGCCCAATCTTGAATATAGATGCCGCGCCAGCCGTATGAGTTAAGTGGCGGCTCAAAAGCATGGAAACCTTGTGGAAAAAATCCGATGCCGCGCACGATGGAAGCAGGAAGCGGATTTTCCGGCAGGCCTTGTGCGGTTAAGGCTGCTTTGCCTTGCAGTGTATGTAGCAGCTGGGATTGCTGCACCAATTTGGCGGCCTTGTCCGTCAGCGTGTCTTTAGGGTTGAGACCGTGCAGGTTTTGCACTTGGTCTCCGCCGTAGTATTTACACGCCAGCTCGATATGGTAGGGCTGTTGGTTGAGGGAAACGACAAAATCCGCGGCACCTAAAGTTTGGCCGTCTGAAAAAACGGGCAGGTTGTATGCGTGCAGTTTGGCGTGCGGCGCGTTGGCAAACCAAAACGTCAACAACTCTTCGGCATAAATGCCGAGACGGTGGCCGAATGGGGAACGTTGGGCAAGGTGATCCATCAGCGGCGCGGGATCGGCGTCCAATGCCAAAAGGTAGCGGAAACCGTGCTCCCCCAATAGTTCGCGCACGCTCAATTCGCAACCGCTTTGCCACAAAGGGGGCGCAGTCAGCAGCGAGGCGAGGTCGCGGACGGGTTGGCTGGTGAGTTTCCACCATAATGCGTCTAGGGCGTAATTCATGCTTATCCGAATATCAGTCATGCTGTCTGAAAAAGCTTGTAATGTTTTCAGACGGCCTTAAATCAGTCTTTTTTATGGATACGGTGGCTGACGGTATTGAAAAAACCGCGCAGGATGTCGATGTCTTCGGTTTGCGTGTTGGCGCGTCCGAACAGGCTCTGCATACGGCGCATCAGGCGCTCGCCGTTGCGGCGGTTGAAAAAGCCGATGTCGTTCATCACGCTTTCCATGTGGGCGACCATGC
>NZ_JBQCWZ010000006.1:0-64392 GCF_051956895.1 Neisseria sp. P0021.S006 | reverse complement strand
CGCCGAAATTGCCCGCGTCGAATTGGGCTATGTCCAAGACGGCGAAGTGTATTACCGAATCATCGACCGCCGCTAAACCCTGCAAAACAAAGGCCGTCTGAAAACATATTTTTCAGACGGCCTTTTTCATCGCAATCGCTATATAATCACATATCCCAAAATCAAATCACACTCATCATGTATGACGTAAACACCCACGATGTCCGCCGATTCTTTGCCCACGTCTGGCAACACAGACTCGCACCGCTCCAATTGGACGGCCTGCAACAAAAAGCATTGCGCATTATCGAAGCCCATCCCGAATACGGACACTATCTCGAAGACATCGAACAATATTTAGATAAAGAATGGCTGCCCGAAGACGGCGAAAGCAACCCATTCCTGCATATGTCGCTACACCTTTCCCTGCAAGAGCAAAGCGCCATCGACCAGCCCCCGGGCATCCGTGCCATCCACCACCAACTTTGCGCCCGTTACAACGGCGACTGGGTCAAAGCCGAACACGATATGATGGAAGCCTTGGCAGAAACCATCTGGGAAGCGCAACGCTACGGACGGGGCCTTGACGTCAATGCCTACATGACCCGATTACGGAAATTGGTCGGCTTAGGCCAAGAAGAAAAAGCCCGCCTCAATCCCCATGAAGTCGGCCTGATGGATACAAAGTAACTTCTTTTCAGACGGCTTCACCCCATACAAATCCTTACGCTTGCCAAAGCCAACATTTCCATCTTTCATGCTAAATTACTTTTTTGAAATCCGCATTACAAGGAAAACCAAAATGCTCCGCCCAGCCCTTACCGCCCTACTACTAGCCGTCTCCCTGCCCGTTGCAGCAGAAAGCCTCAATTACAACATCGTTGAATTTTCCGAATCCGCCAACATGGAAGTGCCGCGAGATACCATGACCGCGCATTTCAGCATCAACGCAGAAGGCAAAGACCGTCAAGCCGCCAACCAAGCTTTCATGAAGAAATTCAACCAGTTCAACAAAATCTCCCAAAACAGCAAACTTAAAGCCGAGCTGATGGAGCGCAACGCATCCCCGCGCTATCAATACACCAACGGCAAACGCACCCAAACCGGCTGGGAAGAACACGCCTACTTCAAAGTAGAAAGCAAAGACTTTGAAGCACTCAACCGCCTGATTGCCGACAGCATCAATATCGCCATTTTGGAAAGCTCCTCGTTTTCCGTATCCAAAGAAAAACGCGAAGAAACCGTCGACCAACTGAGCAAGGCCGTCATCCTGCGCTTCAAAGATCGCGCCCAAAACCTCGCCCAAACACTCGGCTTCTCCAGCTACAAAATCGTTAAACTCAACCTGGGTCACATCGGCAACCGTCAAGTCGGCGGCAATTTTGCACGCGCCAAAATGCTGCGTGCAATCCCCGCCGCAGAAGTAGCGGCAGGAATAGAAGATGGCGTACCAGCCTCCCCAGGTTCGGAAGAGATCAGCCTGACCGTCAACGGCTCGGTGCAAATGTAGGATTTTCTTTGAAATCATTTTAAAGGCCGTCTGAAAGTATATTTTTCAGACGGCCTTTTATATTACTCAATGATTAGAATGGAATATCGTCGTCGATATCATCAACCGGAGCGGTCGGTTGTGCCGGAGCGGGACGACGGGCTGGGGCTGCTGGGGGTTCTTGAGCCGGAGCAGATTGGTATTGCTGTTGTGGCGCTTGTTGGTAACTGCCTTGGCTTGAATGAGCGCCTTGGTTGTAGCCGTCATCGTATGGTGCGCCGCCGCTGTTGTCGTTGCGGCCGCCAAGCATTTTCATTTCGTTGGCGATAATGTCGTAAGCGGTGCGCTCGATGCCGTCTTTGCCTTGGTATTTACGGCTTTGGATACGGCCTTCCAGGTACACTTGGCTGCCTTTACGCAGGTATTGACCGGCGATCTCGGCGAGCTTGCGGTACATGGTAATGTTGTGCCATTCAGTACGTTCTACGCGCTGGCCGTTACGGTCGTTCCAAGTTTCGCTGGTGGCAACGCTGAAGTTACAGACGGCCTCGCCGTTGGGCATATAGCGGACTTCCGGGTCACGGCCGAGGCGGCCGATGAGGATAACTTTATTCAATGACATTTTACACTCCTGTGATGATTTTTTCGGCGGCCTCTTGGTCGAATCCTTTTTGCAAGGCCTTGATATAAATGGTTTGCTTGTCTGCGCTAAAGCTGATGCTTTCAACGCCTTCAATTTCGGTCAATTTTTGGTAGAGCAAATCCGGATTTTGTTGCCATTCGGCGTTAAGCGGATAGCTGAGGTTTTTGACAGGCTTCGGTGCCGGCGAAATGACTGCCAATACCAGCCACAGCAACATCAGTACGCTACAAAAGGCAAATACGCCTGCAAAACCATATTTTTGGAACAATAAACCACCGGTTGCGCCGCCGACAAACAAGCCGACCGACTGCATGGTGTTATACACGCCCATCGCCGTGCCTTTCAAATCGGACGGAGCGATTTTCGACACCATAGACGGCAGGCTGGCTTCCAATACATTGAAACCAATAAAATAAACAATCAGATAAGCGGTAATTAACCATACCGAGTGCATGCCAAACAGCAAACCGATTTGTGCCGCAGCAATGCAGATGATACCAAGGATAAACACTTGTTTGAGCTTGTTACGCGTTTCGCCGACGATAATCAGCGGCACCATAATAATCAGGCCGGTAATGGTTGACGGCAGATAGACTTGCCAGTGATGGATTTTTTCCAAACCCAACTGCGTCATGGCAAACGGCAATGCGGTAAATAAAGCCATTTGTGCCGCATGCAAGGCAAAAATACCGAAGTCGAGATTGAGCAGTTGGCGGTTTTTCAATACCTCGCCCATACGCGAAGGCTGCGCCTGCGTGTCTTCGTGCATTTTTGACACTTCCGGATCAGGGGTCATCCAGGCAACCACGCCGATACTGATTACAGTCAGAATACCGGTCAGCGCAAACAGGCCGGATACGCCGATAAAGCTGGCAATCATCGGCGCAAGCACTAGGCTGACGGAGAAGGTCAAGCCGATACTCAGGCCGATCATCGCCATCGCACGAGTCCGCACTTCGTTACGGGTCAAATCCGCCAGCAAAGCCGTTACCGCCGCACTGACGGCACCCGCACCTTGAATGGCACGCGCGGCAACCAACATCTGCAGGCTGTCGGCAACTGCGGCCAAAAAACTACCCGCCGCAAACACAATCAAGCCGGCATAAATCACTTTTTTACGGCCGAACTTATCGGAAGCCATGCCCAAAGGCAGCTGCAGCAAAGCCTGTGTCAGCCCGTAAATACCCATCGCCATACCGACCAGCGCTTTATTGTTTTCTGCGCCGGGCAACGAAGCGGCATACATCGCCAAAACGGGCAATACCAAAAACATCCCCAACATACGCAGTGCGTAAACGCCGGAAAGTGTGGTACTGGCACGCCATTCGTGCGGAAACATTTGAATGCGGTTATCTCTTGCCATAAATAATGTTTCAGACGGCCTTAAGTTTGCAAAAGACCGTCTGAAAGTGTGAATTAACAGATTTTCTGATTATACAGGATTCAAAGGAATTGCATGGGGCAAATCGTAAGCCGCTCAACCCCACTGCCATCTATTCCGCCACGCGCCCAATACGGCATTCGGATATTTGTTACTGCCCAAGCTGCCATTAAACCTTGCCAAAGCGCGGACAATATTGCCTTTTTCGATATTGTTGTAATGGCGCAGAATGGTACAGCCGTAGCGCAGATTGGTGCGAATGTCGAAAAGGTTGTGCGACGGATTGCCGATATAGTTTTTCCAAAACGGCATCACCTGCATCAAACCGCGTGCACCCACGCCGCTGATGGCATATTGGCGAAACGCGCTTTCCACTTCAATCAAACCCAAAATCACTTGAGTATTGAGTCCGGCACGACTGCTTTCATATTGAATATTGACCAACAGACGGCGGCGCTCGCCCTCATCGGGAATAAAGCGTGCCAATCGGGAAGACATCGCTGCCAACCAACGCTCCCCTTCCCTCGAATCGGCAAACACCAGCCGCGCAGGGCTAGCACTATTAATCGAACTGCGCATCACGGAAGCCACATCATCGGCCAGCGTTTCTTCACGTTGCGCCCCCGCCCATGCGGTCGCAGGCGTCAAAAGCATGGCTCCGCCGACTTGCAATAGGCGGCGGCGCGATAAAAATAAGGAATCTTGGTTTTCCGATTTCATGTGTTTTCTCTTTTTAGGCCGTCTGAAAAGTTCAGACGGCCTTTGATATATTTGCTTAAAATCAGCATTATAAAATACATCTATGAGCAGAATCAAAGAGCTGTATTCCTTTTATTGTCAAGTGATACAGCCTCAAGTAACATTTAGGTTTTTCTAATCAAGCGGTATTTTTTATGACCACCACTCCCGCCAACGTTTTAGCCTCCGTCGATTTGGGTTCCAACAGTTTTCGCCTGCAAATTTGTGAAAACAACAACGGCCAGCTGAAAGTCATCGACTCGTTCAAACAAATGGTTCGCTTTGCCGCCGGCTTGGACGAACAAAAAAACCTGAGCGAAGCCTCTCAAGAACAAGCCTTGGAATGTTTGGCAAAATTTGGCGAACGCCTGCGCGGATTCCAGCCTGAAAACGTGCGCGTGGTGGCCACTAATACTTTCCGTGTCGCCAAAAACATCGCCCAATTTCTGCCCCGTGCCGAAGCGGCGCTGGGTTTCCCCATCGAAGTCATTGCCGGCCGCGAAGAAGCGCGTCTGATTTACACCGGCGTAGTGCATACCCTGCCGCCCAAAGGCGACAAAATGCTGGTTATCGACATTGGTGGCGGCTCGACCGAATTTGTCATCGGCTCGGATTTGCAACCGCTGATCACAGAAAGCCTGCCTTTGGGCTGCGTAACGTACAGCATGCGCTTCTTCCAAAACAAAGTGACCACCAAAGATTTCCAAGCCGCCGTTTCCGCCGCGCGTATCGAAATCCAGCGCATCAGCAAACTGATGAAGCGTACCGGTTGGGATTTCGCCATCGGCACGTCCGGTTCGGCAAAATCCATACGCGACGTTTTGGCGACCGAATTGCCACAAGAAGCCGACATTACTGCCCAAGGCATGCGTTATCTTGCCGATAGGATTATCGAAGCCGGTTCGGTTAAAAAAGCCAAATTTGAAAACCTCAAACCCGAACGCGTCGAAGTTTTTGCGGGCGGATTGGCCGTGATGATGGCCGCTTTTGAAGAACTCTCGCTGACCAAAATGACCGTTACCGAAGCCGCCCTCCGCGACGGCGTGTTCTACGACTTAATCGGCCGCAGCCTCAATGTCGATATGCGCGAGCAGACAACGGCCGAGTTCCAAAAACGCTACCACGTCAGCCTCAACCAAGCCAAACGCGTTGCTGATACCGCGCAAGCCTTCATGAACAGCCTGTGCCACGCCAAAAACGTAACCGTTCAAGAGCTTGCCCTGTGGAACCAATACCTCAGCCGCGCAGGCCGTCTGCATGAAATCGGCTTGGATATCGCCCATACCGGTTATCACAAACACTCCGCCTATATTCTCGAAAACGCCGATATGCCGGGCTTCTCACGCAAAGAGCAAACCATTTTGGCGCAACTGGTTATCGGCCATCGCGGCGACCTCAAGAAAATGGCGGATATTATCGGCGATAACGAAATCATGTGGTGTGCCGTATTGTCCCTGCGCCTAGCGGCCCTCTTCTGCCGCTCGCGTTTGCCGCTTGATTTGCCGCCACAAACCCAGCTTCGGGTTGATGAAAACAACCACAGCTTCATCTTGCGCATCAACGCCCAATGGCTGGAGCAACACCCCCTCATCGCCGATGCACTGGACTACGAAAGCGCGCAATGGCAAAAAATCGATATGCCTTTCTCGGTTCAAGCACAATAAACCGCGCTCCGTTATAATAGGCAGCTTTTCAAAATCCAAACCGCAGGCCGTCTGAAAACGACAGCCTGCCATACATCAAGGAAAACCATGAGAAAACCCCAACGCGGCTACGCCCGCCAAGACCGTGTCAAAGAACAAATCATGCGCGAGCTTGCCGAACTCGTCCGCACCGGCCTGAAAGACCCGCGCGCAGGCTTCATCACCATCAACGAAGTCGAAGTCACCCGAGATTACAGCCACGCAACCGTGTTCTACACCATCCTCGACGACAGCACACGCGACATTACCGAAGAAGCTTTGGAACACGCCAAAGGTCATTTGCGCAGCGAATTGGCCAAACGCATCAAACTCTTCAAAACGCCCGAGCTGCACTTCAAATACGACGAATCACTCGAACGCGGCATGAGCATTTCCAGCCTGATTGACCAAGTGGCAGCGGAAAAACCGGTTGAAGACTGATTGATTAAAACACGCAGGCCGTCTGAACCCTTTCAGACGGCCTGAACATTAATATTCCCTAATTAATATGACCAATAAACCCACCAAACGCCCGGTCAACGGCGTCCTTCTCCTCGACAAACCTGAAGGCCTTTCCAGCAACACTGCCCTGCAAAAAGCACGGCGCTTGTTCCGTGCCGAAAAAGCCGGGCATACCGGCGTACTCGATCCTTTGGCCACAGGGCTTTTGCCTGTTTGCTTCGGTGAAGCGACCAAGTTCGCCCAATATCTGATTGATGCCGACAAAGCCTATACGGCCACGCTGAAACTGGGCGAAGCCAGCAGCACAGGCGATGCAGAAGGCGAAATCGTTGCTACCGCACGCGCCGATATTTCATTGTCCGAATTTCAGACGGCCTGCCAAGCTTTAACGGGCGATATCCGCCAAGTGCCGCCGATGTTTTCCGCCCTCAAGCACGAAGGCAAGCCGCTGTACGAATACGCACGCAAAGGCATCGTTATCGAACGCAAAGCGCGCGACATCACCATTTACTCCATTGATATCACTGAATTTGATGCACCCAAAGCCGTGATAGACGTACGTTGCAGCAAGGGTACCTACATCCGCACCCTCAGCGAAGACATCGCCAAACACATCGGCACATTCGCTCACCTGACTGCCCTGCGCCGTACTGAAACCGCCGGATTTACCATTGCCCAAAGCCACACGCTCGAAGCCTTGGCAGAATTGGACGAAGCCGAACGCGATGCCCTGCTGCTGCCTTGCGATGTTTTGGTACAACATTTCCCCAAACTTGAGTTGAACGACTACGCCGTTACCATGCTCAAACACGGCCAACGCCCCCAGTTTACCGAAAACATTTCTGCCGAACAGCCCATCCGCGTATACAGCCGAGACGGCACATTTATCGGACTGGCGGAATATCAAAAAGAAATAGGCCGTCTGAAAGCCTTACGCCTGATGAATACCGCCGACAAATAACTTCCTGCAAAGAGAGCCGATCATGAAAGTCTATACCGCCGCCCAGATGCGCGAACGCGAGCAAGCAGCCGTCGATAAAGGCACAAGCTTCGACCAACTGATGGAAAACGCCGGCAGCTCTGCCGCCCAAGACCTCATGCAGCGTTATCCCCAAGCCGGACGCGCCCTGATCGTTTGCGGCAAAGGCAACAACGGCGGCGACGGCTTAGTCATGGCAAGATATATGCAGGCGCAAGGGTGGCACATCGATATTCTGTTTTCACTCGGAGAAAACCTCTCCCCTTTAGCTCAAACCAATCGCGAACGCCTCAACGGTTTGCCCCATATTGAATTGATATCCGCACAAGAACTGGAAGGCCGTCTGAAAAAAGGTTACGACATCATTATCGAAGGCATATTCGGCACAGGCTTCAGTGGCGCACTTCCAACCGAAATCGCCGCCCTCTGCAGCCAACTCAATCATTCAAACGGCCTGAAGGTCGCCCTCGATATCCCCACCGGCCTCAACTGCGACACCGCCGAAGCCGATCCCGACACATTCCGCGCAGACCTGACCTACACCTTTGCCGCCTACAAACCGGCACATTTAAGCGAATCCGGCAAAACCTATTGTCAAGAAACCGTCTGTTTACCTATTGGCATTGATTAAAAAAGCAAATAAGATGTCATATTTAAATCGCTTTATTTTTAGAAACAACACATTCTAAAAGAAACACGCCAATTAATTTACGACCAAATTATCAACGACACGGAAACAGATAATGAACGAACAAGAATACCGCCAAACTTTTAAAGAAGATCAAGCCGTCGGCTGGGAAGCCATCGATGCTGTGCTTAAAGCACTTTATGGTGATATCAAACCTCGTCATTACGGCTCTATTATCAAATACATTCTAGGTGGTGATGACCCATTAGACGGCAGTAGTATTTATGATTGCGAAGAGCAAACCTTCCATCGCCACATTGTTTCCTACGGCATGAGCGAACTTTACTTTAATCCAGAACTTGCCGGTGCAGATTACAGTAAATGGGGATTTGAATTTACCTTCCGTACTCCCCCTTACGATCAGGATCCGGATTCTGACTACAACACCAAACACGAGCCTTACTGGGCAATTAATCTAATGAATAATCTTGGCCGTTACGTTTTTGAAAGTGGTAACTGGTTTGAAGCCTATCACTTTACTTCAACTAACGACCCTATCCGAATGGATACAGAAACCGCCATCGTCGGCGTAGCCTTCGCACCAGACCCCAAGCTGCCCGCTATCAAAACGCCAAACGGTGAAGTTCAATTTCTGCAGATGGTCGGCCTTACCCAGCCCGAGCTTGACTGGCTCTGGCAAGATCCAACAACCAAACGTTGCCAAGAGCTGATCGATATGATGCGCAAAGACAATCCGCTGTTGATTACCGATTTAGCGCGTACAAAAAGCTATGTACAACCCTAATTGATAAAGCCAAAGGCCGCCTGAAAACAAATTTTCAGACGGCCTTTAGTTTATATTTCAAATAAAAAATAGCAACTTACTTCCAAATCTGAGCCAATTTAATCCCCAGCGCCGTCAAACCAAACGAACCGAAAACATGCAGACAGGTCGCCATCAAAGCCATGCCCCAACGTTGCGCCTGCATCAAACCCACCATCTCCACTGAAAAACCTGAAAATGTGGTCAAGCTGCCGAGAAAGCCGGTAATCCAAAGCAAACGCCATTGCGGATCGGTTAAGAGTTCTGCCAATACGCCGATTAGCAGCGCTCCCAGCCAGTTTGCCGCCAATGTACCGATAGAAAAAGGCGCAGAAGACACCAGCACTAAGCCAAACAACCAACGCAATACAGCCCCAACAGCGGCACCGCAAACAATAGGAAAAATATACGCAAACATAACAAGTTAAACATTCAATTCAAAAAACAGGCCATCCGGTCATGAGGCCGTCTGAAAACCCAGCAAGGATGCCTTCATATCTTATTGCCAAATCTTAGGCGCGGATTTCAAATACCTGTCGTCATCGAAAGTACAAATCCATTGCGGCTTGAGCGCGATGAAAATAGCTGTTGAAATACCGCTCAAAAATGCCTCTGCCCAAGCGATTAAGAAGAAAACAGGAAAGGCGGTTTTCCATAATACCGTCGTATCAAATACATCCGCCCAGTCTAACAAACCGACCAAAATTACGCCGGTAAACACCATTCCGACCGCCGCAGCCCAAAAACCATTCAGAAAAATAAAGATAAATATATTGGCAGGCAAACGCGACACCCAATGGCGGAAACCCAAGTTCACCAATAAAGGCGGAAGCAATACGGACAAGGCATTGATGGGGAACATATGCCAATCGCCCCAAAGCCACAAATACGGAAAAAACAGCAATACGCCAAGGCAGAAAGCGGCAGAAGTGCCCAGCATTAAAGCTGTCAAGTTTAAGGCAAGCAAATGATAGCTCATGCCGGCTAGTTGTCCGCTTTCCGGGGAGGCATTCAAACTCCAAGCCAGCGGCAACATCACGGCAGCCACCAAAAAAGCGGAACGATGCTGCGATACCGACACCCATGCCTGCTTTGCACACAAAGCAAAAATCACCAGCAACACAGGCCATGCCGCCATCACGACACCAACGGGAAACCATCCGTTTTGAAAAATCATCATCTCATCCGCAAAATGTTCAGACGGCCTATTATACGCGTCTCAAGCCATAGCTTTGACAATCCTGTCTGCCTTTGCCGTTAAAGCTTGTTTCGGCTGGTTTTGTTTACCCGAAAAAAGCGTTAGAATAACGGACTTTGCCGTTTAATTAAGGGGATGGACGCATGCTTTGGACAATATTGGCTTTAATTCTGCTTGCTGTCATAGCCGGCTTGTTCTGGTGGCGCCAGAAACAAGAGCAAAAGTGGCGCCAAGAATTGGCCCGACTCAGTGGCGACGAACAAGAAATAAACGAAGAAGACAGCCCGGTCGGTTTTTCCGACCAACTGGACAGCCTGAAACGTTTGTTCAGTATGAACAAGCACACTGCCGACAACCATAAAATCGCCCGTATCCGCCTGCTTTCTGCGCTCGAACACAATAAAACGCAACGCGCCGAAACAAACGAAGAGCATGCAGCAGAGCCG
Source organism: Neisseria sp. P0021.S006 (assembly GCF_051956895.1). Classification (NCBI taxonomy): domain Bacteria; kingdom Pseudomonadati; phylum Pseudomonadota; class Betaproteobacteria; order Neisseriales; family Neisseriaceae; genus Neisseria; species Neisseria sp. P0021.S006. The sequence goes on along the minus strand of NZ_JBQCWZ010000006.1, from coordinate 53,944 downwards.
TTTGCCGAAGAGCCGGAACACATCGCAGCTACCGAAGAAGAAATCAAAGTTGCGCCTAAAACCCGTAAATCTGCCAAACCGGAACGTATTCCTAAAATCACGCCGTTTGCACAAATGGAAACTCCCGAATACAGCCCGTCTTTGGTGCAAAACAGCAATTTTGAAGAAATCACATTAGAAGAAGCCACCCGTTCCCTGCACGAAGCAGCGGTTGAAGAATGGAACGAGCATTTGGCAGAAAAAAATGCGCCGATTTACAAAGACGAAGTTGAAACTCCATTATTGCGCGCTTCATCCCTGCCGATGACCGGCATGGAAATCATCGACTACAACGACCCTATCTTGCGCCGCACACGCGAGCGTGCCTTGGCGCGTGCCAATAATGTCCGCGTGGCAGAAGCCAATGCGCCGCATATCGAAACCGTTCAGACGGCCTTAAGAACTGCCGAAAAAGAAGCCATCCTCCCCTATACTTCCATGCAGGCATTCCCTTCTGAAATCCAAGCGGAAGATATTCACGACAACCTTGCCCGCCGCACCGCCGCCCGCCACAAACTAGCTGCGGCCGTCGCCCCATTGCGCGACTACTCTCCGCGCACCATCGAAAATGACGAAATTCTGGCCAATTTGGGACAAATCAGCCGTCCTGCCAGCCTGCGCCGTCAAGTTCGCCATACCGAAGCGGCCGCCGAAAGATGGGCGCGCAAACAAGCTGCCACGGAAGCTGTTGCACCACAACCTGCCGTATCGGCAACGCCGTCCCGTCCAAAACCGGCTGCGCCTGTTAAAAAATCCCCTTATATCTCCCGACCTGCCGCGCCAAACGCAACCGTAGTCGAGCCGCCTGCCGTACCGGTTGTCCCGATGGCGAAAACCGATATTCCCGAGCCGCCCGTTTTCCAAACCTCGATTGCACCGATTGATATCCCCGAGCCGCCTGCTTTCGAACATAAAATCCAAGTGCCGATTTTTGATTCGCAAGTCAATGCGCATGTTAGCAATCAGCCTGAACGCAGTATCCGCGATTATTTAATCAGCGAATCTGCGGAAGAAGAAACAGAATTCGATGGTGAGCCGGAAGCGCCTGTACAAGCGGAAACAGAAGCGATTCAAGCGGTTGAAACGATTGAACCTGTTGAACCTGTTGAAACAATCGCAAGGCCGTCTGAATATACACAGACAGTCATTGAAACGCCTGTTCGAAGCGTAGAACCAAGCGTTCAAGAAGATACACCAAGCATAGCTATTCCAACTTCGGCAACCCTGACCGAGGCACACCTGCCGACCACTGCCCTGCTCCTGCCGCCGCAGTTTGACCCAAGCGCCTCGCAAACTGAAGAACAGTTGCTGGAAAACAGCATTACCATCGAAGAAAAACTGGCCGAGTTCAAAGTTAAAGTCAAAGTGATGGACTCCTATTCCGGCCCGGTCATTACGCGTTATGAGATTGAGCCTGATGTCGGTGTACGCGGCAGTGCCGTTTTGAACCTTGAAAAAGACTTGGCGCGCTCGCTTGGCGTGGCTTCCATCCGCGTGGTGGAAACTATCCCAGGCAAAACCTGCATGGGCTTGGAATTGCCTAATCCGAAACGCCAAATGATCCGCCTGAGCGAAATCTTCAATTCGCCTGCATTTACCGAGTCCAAATCCAAACTGACCCTCGCACTCGGCCAAGACATCACCGGCCAGCCTGTCGTCACCGACTTGGCCAAAGCGCCGCATCTGCTGGTTGCCGGTACGACCGGTTCGGGTAAATCCGTGGGTGTGAATGCCATGATTCTGTCCATGCTCTTCAAAGCAACGCCTGAAGACGTGCGCATGATTATGATTGACCCGAAAATGCTGGAATTAAGCATTTACGAAGGCATTCCTCACCTGCTCGCCCCTGTCGTAACCGATATGAAGCTGGCCGCAAACGCGCTGAACTGGTGCGTCAACGAAATGGAAAAACGCTACCGCCTGATGAGCTTTATGGGCGTGCGCAACCTTGCCGGCTTCAACCAAAAAATTGCCGAAGCCGCCGCTCGTGGCGAAAAAATCGGCAGCCCGTTCAGCCTCACGCCTGAAAATCCTGAACCATTGGAGAAACTGCCGTTTATCGTGGTCGTGGTAGATGAGTTTGCCGATCTGATGATGACTGCAGGCAAGAAAATCGAAGAGCTGATTGCCCGTCTTGCCCAAAAAGCACGCGCAGCCGGCATCCATTTGATTCTTGCCACCCAACGCCCAAGCGTGGATGTCATTACCGGACTTATTAAAGCCAATATTCCGACACGCATTGCCTTCCAAGTGTCCAGCAAAATCGACAGCCGCACGATTCTTGACCAAATGGGTGCGGAAAACTTGCTCGGTCAAGGCGATATGCTGTTCCTGCCACCCGGTACCGGCTATCCGCAACGTGTACACGGCGCATTCGCATCAGACAACGAAGTACACCGCGTAGTGGAATACTTGAAACAATTCAGCACGCCTGACTATATCGACGATATTTTAAGCAGCGGTTCGACCGAGGACTTTACCAGCACCAGCCGCAGCAACGACAGCGACCTCGACCCCATGTATGACGAAGCCGTTTCCGTTGTCTTGAAATCGCGTAAGGCCAGCATTTCCAATATCCAACGCCAACTGCGCATCGGCTACAACCGCGCTGCCCGCCTGATTGATCAAATGGAAGCCGACGGTATTGTTTCCCCGGCGGAAAACAATGGCAACCGCACCATCTTGGCGCAAAGCAGTGAGCATTTAGATTAACTTATCTCCATCAATAAAAGGCCGTCTGAAAAGTTTTCAGACGGCCTTTTTTAATCAGATAATGGGTTCAGAGATTCCAATTAAATAAACAAGCAAATAAGTAATCTGTAAACGGCATTTCTTACAAAAACAAATGCTTTTGCATTAACGGCATTTGCTTCGCTATCAAATAAATCCAGTCCCAATAATCAAAATTCGACCTGCCAAATATATGTCCCTATCCATTTGTCGCCATTTTCAGACTGCCTTTTGTCAAGACCGGAAAAAACAGGTAAATCCGTTTTTCGATTAGAAGCAATATTATTATGATTCATGCCTTCGGCAACACCCCCACCCTTTACGAGGAAAAACAAATGAAAAAATATTTTGCAGAATTTTTCGGCACTTTCTGGCTGGTATTCGGCGGCTGCGGCAGCGCAGTTTTGGCAGCAGCCTACCCTGAACTTGGCATTGGTTTTGCCGGTGTCGCCTTGGCATTCGGCTTGACCGTACTGACCATGGCTTACGCCGTCGGCCACATTTCCGGCGGCCACTTCAATCCTGCCGTTTCCGTCGGCCTTTTCATCGGCGGCCGTTTCAACGGTAAAGACCTGTTGCCTTACATCGTATCCCAAGTTATCGGTGCGATTGCCGCCGCGGGCGTTCTGTATCTGATTGCTTCCGGTAAAACCGGTTTTGATGCTGTTGCTTCCGGCTTTGCCAGCAACGGTTTCGGCGAGCACTCTCCTAACGGTTACGACATGATGGCTGCTTTGCTGATCGAATTCGTACTGACCGCATTCTTCCTGATTATCATCATGGGTTCTACCGACAAATTGGCTCCGGCCGGCTTTGCCCCTATCGCCATCGGCCTGGGTCTGACCCTGATTCACTTGATCAGCATTCCTGTGACCAATACTTCCGTTAACCCTGCACGTTCTACCGGCGTTGCCTTGTTCCAAGGTGGCTGGGCTGTTGAACAACTGTGGTTGTTCTGGTTGGCTCCTATTGCCGGCGCAGCAGTTGGCGCGGCTATTTACCGCTTCGTTTTGGCTAACAACGACAAATAATCTTGACGGAATGACATTCCCGGTGCGGCTGACACTTCTAAACTGACCGCACCCAAGTTGCCGAGACACAAACGCACCGCCTGCCTCAGACGGTGCGTTTGTTTTTGCCGTGTTACAATATTTTCTTTTCCCACATTCTCAAACCATCATGCAAACCTTACCTTTTCAAACCGATATCGCTGCCAGAATGCTTGTCAATACCGAAAACGAAACCATTCATCCCGATGCCGTATTCGTACAAACGCAAAACGGCTATTGGATTGCCTGGCACGACCAGCAAGCCGCCCTGCTTGCCCCCGACACACCACCCGATATTCCCTGCTTTTGGGTAGAAGGCGCAGAAAGCCTGGAAGAGCTGGTAAGCATGGTAGAAAACGGCGAATTTGACGAAGTTGAAGAATTTGACGGCGATGATGATGCTTGGCAAGAAGCACTCGGATGCGGCCATCATCATGAAGGACACTGCGGATGCAGTCATTGAGATGCACAAAACGCCTGCTTCCGGCACTTGCCCTTTGTCTGACGCTTAACGGCTGCGTTATAGGCGCGGCTGTCGATTTGGCTGCCACAACCGTCCTGACTGCCGGAAAATTGGTCGTCAAAGGAACGGGGGCAGTGATTGATGCCGCCATTCCCGACAGTAAAAAAGACAAGGATAAAGAAAAAGAGAAGGAAAAGAGCAAAGAAAAGCCAAAATCGGAAGAAATCGTCTATAAGGAAGATTCATCCGACGAAGTAGCGCAATAATCCTTTAGACGGCCTCAGTAAGGTAACCAATCCTACTGAGGCCGTCTGAACATTCATCCTTACATATAGCCCTGTTCGCGCAAAGAGCAGGTTTCTTTTGCCGTCACGATAAAATGGTCCAACAGCGTAATATCGACCAAACTTAAAGCCTGTTTCAAACGCTCTGTAAACTGCACATCAGATTCAGACGGCCTTCCCGAACCACCCGGATGATTGTGTGCCAAAATCAAACTGTCGGCGTATTCATCCAATGCCAATTTGACGATTTCACGGATATAAACCGTGTTTTCCGCCACCGTACCACGCGACAATTCCCGTACCGCAATCAATTGATTTTGACGGTTGAGAAGCAAAGCAACGCTGACCTCGATTTTTTCATGCCCAAGATGCAGGCGCAGATAATCCGCAACCGATTTCGGGTTTGACAGAACCATCTGCTCCTGCAAATCCTCACCCAAAATCCGCCGCCCGATTTCTTTGACCACTGCAAATTGAGTATAGCTCGCCAAGCCCATGCCCTTATAAGCAGCGAGTGTTTTGGCATCCGCACTCATCAGCTTCCCCAAACTGCCAAACTCGCTCAACAAATAACGAGCCAAATCGACCGCGCTCATACCGCGCGTTCCGACACGCAACAAAATCGCCAGCAACTCCGCATCACTCAACGCCGCCGCACCATGCGCCAAGAGCTTCTCGCGCGGCCGTTCCCCTTCAGGCCATTCTTTGATACTCATGTTTTCCCTTTTATTTATATAGCGGATTTAGTTTCAATTTTGAGCAAACCCGCCTCTCCCGATATAAAACGTGATCCATTATGGTTTTAGCAAATAAATGCAATTTGCGTATTTTATTCTATTTTGAATAATTATTTAAGACATATAAATAACAATTAAGCCACTTTGTGCAGAAAAACAACGTTACCCATTTTCGCTATCCTGTTCCCCTGCCTGCCTTTCCTTTCATATTTGTTTCAAATCAGCCGATACAAGCAATTTCATATTGCCCCTATGAGGCTTAGGCTAATATAATATCGAGTTTGCCGAGAGCAAAAGCTTAGGCTTAAACTGCTTTCTATCCACGCTGCCCGTGCGCTTTACAAGAGTTTCAGACGGCCTCCGTCCGGCTCCCGCCAGCAATCAAACAGCTTTTTATCACCCATTCGAAAATCCGTTTTGCCGGTACTCGTCTTTCTTTTTGGAGTATTGCCATTATGACCGCAACCACTGCGTCTTCAGCCAAACCTTATCTGCAAATCCAAGGCTTGGTGAAAAAGTTTGGTGACAATTACGCTGTCGATAACATCGACTTGGACATTTACCAACATGAAATCTTTGCCCTTTTGGGCAGCTCAGGCAGTGGCAAATCTACGCTGCTGCGCATGTTGGCAGGCATGGAAAGCCCAAATCAGGGCAAAATCATTCTCGACGGCCAAGACATTACCAAGCTTGCTCCGTACGAGCGCCCAATCAACATGATGTTCCAAAGCTATGCCCTGTTCCCGCACATGAGCGTTGAGCAAAATATCGCTTTCGGTCTGAAACAAGACAAAATGCCTAAAGGCGAAATCGATGCCCGCGTGGAAGAAATGCTGCGCCTGGTGCAAATGACCAAATACGCCAAACGCAAGCCGCACCAACTTTCCGGCGGCCAACAACAACGTATCGCTTTGGCACGCAGCCTGGCGAAACGTCCTAAAATCCTGCTGCTTGACGAACCTTTGGGCGCACTCGATAAAAAACTGCGCCAACAAACCCAACTGGAATTGGTCAACACGCTGGAACAAGTCGGCGTAACCTGCATCATGGTTACCCACGACCAAGAAGAAGCGATGACGATGGCGACCCGTATCGCCATTATGTCCGACGGCCAATTGCGCCAAGTCGGCACGCCTAGCGACGTGTACGACTATCCTAACAGCCGCTTTACCGCTGAATTTATCGGCGAAACCAATATTTTTGACGGCGTCGTTATTGACGACCGCGCCGATTTCTCCATCGTCAAATGTGACGGCTTGGAAAACCACGTCCGCATCGACCACGGCTTGGGCGTTCCAAACGACCATGAAATCTGGATCAGCATCCGTCCTGAAGATATTGATTTGCATAAAGAAAAACCGGAACACTTGGGCGCGCACAACTGGGCCCAAGGTACAGTCAAAGAAATTGCCTACTTGGGCAGCTTCGCGATTTACCACATCAAACTTGCCAACGGCCGTGTCGTCAAAAGCCAAGTTCCCGCACCTTATTGGTATGTGCGCAACATTACACCGCCGACTTGGGACGAGACTGTCTACATCAGCTGGCCTGAAAACCAACCAACACCTCTGTTCAGTTAATTTGAGGGAAATGCAATGAACCTTAAAAAACTGAAAAACAAACTGTTCCGCCGCCCCGGCCAGCGTGCAGTGATTGCCGTGCCGTATATTTGGCTTTTGATTCTGTTTCTGATTCCGTTCGCCATCGTATTGAAAATCAGCTTTGCCGAACAAGAAATTGCCATTCCGCCATTTACGCCGCTGACAACGATTGATGAAGACTTAGGCCGTCTGAACATTGCCATCAGCTATCAGAACTACGCCGACATTTTCCAAAACTTTTGGAATACGCTCAATCCGTTTGGCGACAGTGAAAACAGCAATATCTATCTGATGACCTACTGGTCTTCGATTAAGACTGCGCTGACGACGACCATCATCTGCCTGTTGATCGGTTATCCCACCGCTTATGCCATTTCACGCGCGAATCCGGCTGCGCGCAACGGCCTGCTGTTGGCAATCATGCTGCCTTTCTGGACCTCTTTCCTGCTGCGTGTTTACGCATGGATGGGCTTATTGGGTCACAACGGCATCATCAACAATTTCTTAATCAAATACGGAATCATCAGCGAGCCTTTAGACTTGTTCTACAATGCTTTTTCGCTGAATTTGGTGATGGTTTACGCCTATCTGCCGTTTATGATTTTGCCGCTGTACACACAACTGGTAAAACTGGACAACCGTCTGCTCGAAGCCGCTTCTGACTTGGGCGCAGGTCCGATCAAATCCTTCTTTACCATTACCCTGCCTTTATCCAAAACCGGCATCATCGCAGGCTCTATGCTGGTCTTCGTTCCGGCCGTCGGTGAATTTGTGATTCCTGAATTGGTGGGTGGTTCTGAAAACCTGATGATCGGTAAAGTATTGTGGCAGGCATTCTTCGACCAAAACAACTGGCCGCTGGCTTCTGCCGTCGCCGTCGTCATGGTTGCCCTGTTGGTTGTACCGATTGCCCTGTTCCAACACTATGAAAACCGCGAATTGGAAGAAGGAGGCAAATAATGCAAAAAACCAAATTATCCTGGTTCTTGAAACTGATGCTCCTGCTCTCGCTGGCATTCCTCTATATTCCGCTGGTGGTTTTGGTCATCTATTCTTTCAATGAATCCAAGCTGGTTACCGTTTGGGGCGGTTTCTCAATCAAATGGTACGGCGCATTAATGGAAAACGACACAATCTTGGAAGCGGCCTGGCTATCATTGCGTATCGCTATCATTTCCTCGCTTGCCGCCGTGGCACTCGGCACATTGGCAGGCTACGCCATGGCGCGGATTAAACGCTTCCGTGGCAGCACCCTGTTTGCCGGTATGATTTCCGCGCCTATGGTGATGCCTGATGTGATTACCGGTTTGTCCATGCTGTTGCTGATTATTCAGGTGCAAATGTTCCTGCAAGGCAGTGAATTGCTGCAATCGCTCTACTTCGATCGCGGTTTCTTCACCATCTTCCTCGGCCACACCACGCTTTGCATGGCGTACATTACCGTCGTCATCCGCTCGCGCTTGGTGGAATTGGATCAATCCTTGGAAGAAGCCGCTATGGACTTGGGCGCCCGTCCGCTGAAAATTTTCTTCGTGATTACCCTGCCGTTGATTGCCCCTGCGATTGCTTCTGGCTTCCTCTTGGGCATTACCCTGTCTTTGGACGATTTGGTGATTACCTCCTTCCTGTCAGGCCCGGGTTCATCGACATTGCCGCAAGTGATTTTCTCCAAAATCAAACTCGGCCTTGACCCTCAGATGAACGTTTTGGCAACCATCCTGATCGGTATCATCGGTACGCTGGTGATTGTCGTCAACTACTGGATGATGCGTCAGGCAACCAAACGGGAACGTGAGGCTGCCGAAGCCTACCGCCAAGAAAAACTGGCAGCCGAGAAAGCCGCCTAATATGCAGACAGGCTGTCCGATAAAGCGTCGGAACAGCCTGTTTTATTAACCGCATTTTATCCTTTCAGACGGCCTAAACTTAAGCCCATATTCCAGGCCGTCTGAAAACCTGTTTTCAATGAAGTTAAAACCAACCTAAAGCCCAAATCATGATCAATCCCAGCTTCAAAGAATACCTTCCTTCCTACTATGTCAGCACAGCCAATCCCCATCCGTCTTATCCGACGCTCGAAGGCCGTCTGAAAACTGAAACCTGCGTTATCGGTGGCGGCTTGACCGGTTTATGCACCGCCCTACCGCTTACCGAAAACGGCCATGAAGTCATCGTGCTCGAAGCCGCACGTATCGGTTTCGGCGCATCAGGCCGCAGCGGCGGACAAGTCATCAGCGATTTTGCCTGCGGCATGGAAGAGATCGAAAAACAAGTCGGCTTAGAACAGGCCCAATGGTTCTGGCAGCAATCCCTGCAAGCCGTTGAACTGGTTGACTCGCGCATTCAAAAACACAATATCCAATGCGATTGGCAACGCGGCTACGCGACCGTCGCCGTCCGTCCTCAGCATTGGGAAGAATTGCAACAATGGCACGAACACGCCCAAAAACATTATGGCGCAAGCCATTACCAGCTTTGGGATAAAGCCACGCTGAAGCAACAACTTGCCAGCGATATGTATCAAGGCGCGCAATTTGATCCTTTATCCGGCCACTTGCACCCGCTCAATTACACCCTAGGCATTGCCAAAGCGGCAGCCGATGCAGGCGCACAACTTTTTGAGCAATCCCCGATGACGCGTATCGAGCCATGCGATAACGGTTGGCTGGTACACACGCCTAATGGCAGCGTTGAGTGCAAAAACCTCGTTTATGCCGTCAATACTTATGCCGGTTTGCACCCGAAATTCAAAGTATTGGAACAAAAAGCCATTGCCGTCAGCACCTTTATCATCGCCACCGAGCCTCTGGGCGAGCGTGCCAAAGACCTGATCCGCAACAATATGGCCATCTGCGACAACCGCCACGTCCTCGACTACTACCGTCTCAGCGCCGACGGCCGCCTGCTCTTCGGCGGCAAAGACAACGAATTTATCGACGATCCAGACCGCATGACCGAACTCGTCCGCCAAGACATGCTGAAAGTTTTCCCGCAACTTGCCGATGTCAGAATCGAGCATTCCTGGGGCGGCGAATGCGACATCACGCGCAACCTCGCTCCACATTTCGGCCGCCTCGCCCCTACCGTTTTCTATGCTCAAGGCTATTCCGGACACGGCATGGCAATTACCGGCATTGCCGGTTTGGCGATTGCCGAAGCCATCATGGGTGATGACGGCCGTCTGAAACCTTTCGAGCAGCTGCGCCACAGCAATATCATCACCCAGCCGTTCCTGCGCAAACTCGGCTCCTACCTCGGTTCCAAATACTACCAGTGGAAAGACAGCCACTAAACCCAAACGACAAACATATTTCAGACGGCGGCAGATTCAAGTAGAATTTAGGCCGTCTGAAAGCGTAGACACGACAAAATTCAAACATTTATCAGCAAGGAAACCATCATGAGCAACCATCACAAACTCATCATCCTCGGCTCCGGCCCTGCCGGCTATACTGCCGCCGTCTATGCCGCCCGTGCCAACCTCAACCCTGTGATCATTACCGGCGTTGAGCAAGGCGGACAACTGATGACCACCACCGAAGTGGACAACTGGCCTGCCGACGCAGAAGGCGTACAAGGTCCGGAACTGATGGCCCGTTTCCAAGCTCATGCCGAACGCTTCGGCACTGAAATGATTTTTGACCAAATCCACACCGTTGATTTGCAAAACCGTCCGTTTACCCTCAAAGGCGATATGGGCGAATACACCTGCGATGCACTCATCGTTGCCACCGGCGCATCCGCCAAATATTTAGGTTTGCCAAGCGAAGAAACCTTTGCCGGCAAAGGCGTTTCCGCCTGCGCAACTTGCGACGGCTTCTTCTATAAAAAACAAGATGTTGCCGTAGTCGGCGGTGGCAATACCGCTGTAGAAGAAGCCCTCTACCTTGCCAATATCGCCAACACCGTTACCCTGATTCACCGCCGCGACAGCTTCCGCGCCGAAAAAATCATGGTGGACAAACTGATGCAACGGGTTGAAGAAGGTAAAATCATCCTCAAGCTCAACAGCTCGGTTGATGAAATCTTGGGCGACGAAAGCGGCGTTACCGGTGCACGCCTGAAACACAATGACGGCAGTACTGAAGAAATCGCTGTAAAAGGCGTCTTCATCGCCATCGGCCACAAACCCAACACCGACATCTTCAAAGGCCAACTTGATATGGACGAAACCGGCTATTTGAAAACCAAAGGCGGTACCGGCGACAATGTCGGCGCCACCAATATCGAAGGCGTATGGGCAGCAGGCGACGTCAAAGACCATACCTACCGTCAAGCCATCACCAGCGCCGCTTCCGGCTGCCAAGCCGCGCTTGATGCCGAACGTTGGCTCGACCGCCACGGTGTATAAACCTCTAAGCTACGCCCTATTCTTTAAAACATAATCAAAAGGCCGTCTGAAATTTCAGACGGCCTATAATCTATCTGCCACACTAAATATTCATTTTAAAAGCAAATTTATATCAAATAAGTACTTTTGCTTTATAATAACGACAAATACCCAACAAACAGGGAACGAACATGAAAAAAACACTAATGACACTTATCCTTTGCGCACTGACTCCTGCCGCCCTGGCTGCCGATACTTACGGCTACCTGGCCATGTGGCAAAACCCAGCCAACAGCGATGAAGCGCTGCAAATCAAAACCACCAAAGAAAATGCCACCCAACTGGATGCGACAGCCGAACTCGAAACATTCTGCAAAGGCCAAGATGCCTTAGCCGGCATCGGTGCAGGCCAAGCAACAGGCTGCAAAACGGTTGTCCCTCTGCACAACACCTGTATCGCTGTTGCCTATCCTAAAGCCATGGGCAAATTGACTGCTCAAAACGTGGTAGCCATTACCTCCCCACGTTTCAAAACTGTGCATCAAATTGCCTTGAACCAATGTATCAAAAAATACGGCTCACAAGGACAATGTGCTTTAGAAACAGTCTATTGCACTTCCGAAACCTACTATCAAGGTACAGTCAAAACCCTTTGGGAAAAAATCAAATCCATTTAAGGCCGTCTGAAAATAAAACCGGCTTGCCCGATATTCTCCATATCACGGCAAGCCGGTTTTTTATTCTGGCTTTTATTTGCTGTTTTTTTCCAACAATTTGGCCACAACGCCTTCAGCCTGTTTCACCAAATCAGGGTTGGTTCGGAAGTGGTTTTCATCATTTAAAGAGTAGCTGACAGTAGAAACCGCATACTTCGTGCTTCGCAACACAAATACGCCTTTACGCAAGATTTCGTCATTGCCTTTGGTTTTGTAACGCAGATTATACGGGCAAGAAGAATCATACAGTTTGCCACGGTTGTCTGCGGTTACAATCGTGCTGCCAATGCCGCGTTTTGCCAAAGCTTTGGACAAAGCCTTGTCCAAATCATGCGGACGCACTTTTGCATTCTGAATGATGCAGACATGTTTGATGCTGGTCAGCTCTTCAGGTTTCAATACTCTTTGTTCCGTAGTAGAACACGCGCCCAGCAACAATACGGCTGAAGCCGCTGCTAAAATCATGGTTTTCATCTGTTTTCCTTTTTAAAATTTTCAAACAATAAATATTCAGACGGCCTTTACAAAAAGGCCGTCTGAAAAAATCAACGTACGTTTTTCATCAAACGTTGTTTCTCACGCTTCCAATCCGCTTCTTTCAGGCTTTGGCGTTTGTCATGCTGTTTCTTACCCTTGGCCAAACCGATTTCCACTTTGATTCTACCACGTGTGTAATGCAGGTTTAAGGGCACAATCGTATAACCGGCACGTTCGGTTTTACCGATTAACTTGTTGATTTCCGATTGTTTCAACAACAACTTACGCGGACGGACAGGGTCGGGTTTGACGTGTGTCGAGGCAGTGGGCAATGCGGTAATGTGGCAGCCCACCAAATAGAATGCGTCTTTTTTCCAGTAGATATAGCTTTCTTTTAATTGCACGCGTGCAGCGCGGATGGCTTTGACTTCCCATCCCTCCAATACTATACCGGCTTCGATTTGGTCTTCGATAAAGAAATCGTGAAAGGCTTTTTTATTATTGGCAATACTCATTGTGCTGATTCTTTACAAACTTTTCAGACGGCCTATTTTATCAGGCATGCTTAAAAAATAAAACGGCAAACGGTTTTGAAACGTTTATTCGCTTAAAACATGGCGGCGGTAAAAACGGTCGATATCAGCAATCGCTTTTTCATCTTCAGGGCGCAAATCCAGTTTCAAATCGGCAAGGCGGATCAAGATTTGGTCTTCACGCTCGGCAACGGCGCAGCTGACCTCGCCTTCGCTACGAAAATGACGGATAAGCTCGTCTAACTGGTTTAAAGCATTTTGATAAGATGAATTTTGATTCATAATTTTTAACTCGAACGCCCATAAAAAATGGCGGGAAACCCCGCCATGATTTTACGGCTTACGCCGCGCATTTGATTAAGCAGCTTGAATGTTAGCAGCTTGTTTGCCTTTAGGGCCGGTGGTTACGTCGAAAGATACGCGTTGACCTTCTTTCAGGGTTTTGAAACCATCCATGTTGATCGCTGAGAAGTGAGCGAACAAATCTTCGCCACCTTCATCAGGAGTGATGAAACCAAAACCTTTAGCGTCGTTAAACCATTTTACGATACCGGTTGCCATTAGAAACTTCCTATACTTAAAAATTAACAAAATCAGCAAAACAAGGCATACAGCAAACTAAAACGTTCAGCGTTTCTCCCACGTATCACATACGCGGTCGAGTGCCAACTTCTGCTTAACCGTCTTTTTACATTTGTTAAGACAAAACGTCAAGCTATGTTTTCAAAAAAGTGGGAAAATAGAAAAAAATTGCCGAAATACAACAGAAAACTGTTTACACTCTAAAACAGGCCGTCTGAAAACTGAAACCTAAGCTTATGAACCATCCGAATACCGACCACCAATCCGATACCCTGCTCAGCGATATCAACACACAGCCGCCGAAACGTTACGGCGTATTTTTATTGAACGACGATTACACCACCATGGAATTTGTCGTCGAAATCCTGACCGAAGTCTTTATGCTTACACAGGAACAGGCAGTGGCCGTCATGTTGCTGGTGCACCACGAAGGCAAAGGCCTGTGCGGCACCTACACGCGCGATATTGCGCAGACCAAGCAACATCAGGTCATGGAACGTGCCAAAGCTGAAGGGCATCCGCTCAAATGTATAGTCGAAGAGGTTTAAATCATGCTTTCACCCGAATTGGAACACATCCTGCAACTGCTCTACCGTGAAGCACGCAACGCCCGTTATGAGTTTATCAGCTTGGAACACCTGCTTTTGGTGTTGATAGAAGAAGATGCGGCTGTGCCGAACGTCTTGAAACTGTGTGGTGCGGATTTGAAAGTCCTGTCCGAGCAGCTTGCGGCCAGCGTTGCAGAAAATACACCGCAAATTCCCGATCATCTTCTGGATACGGTCGAAACCCAGCCGACATTGGGCTTCCAACGCGTCATCCAACGGGCAATGGTGCATACCCAGTCTGCCGGCAAAGCCGCAGTAGAGCCTTTGGATATTTTGGTTGCCATGATGAGCGAATCTGAAAGCCATGCCGTTTATTTCCTCAAATTGCAATCCATTACACGCTTTGAAGTCTTGCGTTGCATTGCCCATGGCTCGCCTGATGACGAAGACTGCAATGATTCAGACGGCCTGGGACGCGAGGGCGAAGAAGCGGAACAGAAAACCGGCTCTCTTTCCGACTACACCGTCAACCTCAACGCCGAAGTCAAAGCCGGCCGTATCGACCCTTTGATTGGTCGCAAACACGAAATGGAAAGGCTGGTACAAATCCTGTGCCGCCGCCGCAAAAACAATCCGCTTTTGGTCGGCGAGGCTGGTGTGGGCAAAACCGCGCTGGCGGAAGGCTTAGCACACCAAATCGTCAACGGCGATATTCCCGACGTGCTGAAAGAAGCCGAAGTATACGCACTGGATATGGGTTCGCTTTTGGCGGGCACGAAATACCGCGGCGACTTTGAAGCACGGGTCAAATCCGTCTTGAAACAGCTCGAAAAAATCCCGCACGCCATTTTATTCATCGACGAAATCCACACCATCATCGGCGCGGGCAGCACCAGCGGTGGCACAATGGATGCGTCTAACCTGCTCAAACCTGCGCTGGCAAAAGGCTCGCTGCGCTGCATCGGTGCGACCACTTATGACGAATACCGTACCATTTTCGACAAAGACCACGCCTTAAGCCGCCGTTTCCAAAAAATTGACGTGGTCGAGCCTACCATTTCCGAAACCGTACAAATCCTGCGCGGCTTGAAACCGATGTTTGAAGATTTCCACCAAGTCCGCTATACGCAAGGCGCACTTGAAGCCGCAGCCGAACTTTCCGCCCGCTACATCAACGAACGTTTCCTGCCCGACAAAGCCATCGACGTAATGGATGAAGCAGGCGCGGCGCAACGGATTTTGCCCAAATCCAAACAGAAAAAAGTCATCGGCAAAGCGCAAATCGAAACCGTCATCGCCAAAGTTGCGCGGATTCCCGAAAAAACCGTGTCGCACGACGACAAACAAGTGTTGCAATTCCTCGGCCGTGATTTGAAAAACATGGTTTACGGTCAGGAAAACGCCATTGACGCGCTGGTTGCCGCCGTCAAAATGTCGCGCTCTGGCCTCGCCCTGCCCGACAAACCGATAGGCAGTTTCCTCTTCTCCGGCCCAACCGGCGTCGGCAAAACCGAAGTCGCCAAACAGCTTGCCTACTCGATGGGCGTACCGCTGCAACGCTTTGATATGTCCGAATACATGGAACGCCACGCCGTATCGCGCCTCATCGGCGCACCACCAGGCTACGTCGGCTTTGAACAAGGCGGCCTTTTGACCGAAGCCGTCAACAAGCAGCCGCATTGCGTGTTGCTCTTGGACGAAATCGAAAAAGCCCACCCCGACATTTTCAACGTCCTCCTGCAAGTCATGGACGCAGGCAAACTGACCGACAACAACGGCAAGAGTGCCGACTTCCGCAACGTCATCCTGATTATGACCACCAACGCAGGCGCGGAAAGCCTCAGCCGACCCAACCTCGGCTTTACCGCCAAACGCGAGCGCGGCGACGAAATGCAGGCAATCAACAAACTCTTCACGCCCGAGTTCCGCAACCGCTTGGACGCGATTATCCCATTTGCGCCCTTGTCCGAACCCATTATCGTCAAAGTCGTGGACAAATTCCTGCTCCAGCTCGAACACCAGCTCCTCGACAAAAAAGTCGAAGCCGAATTCACACCGGCATTGCGCAAATATCTGGCGGAAAAAGGTTTCGACCCGCAAATGGGCGCACGCCCGATGAACCGCCTGATCCAGGAAAAAATCCGCAAACCGCTCGCCGACGAACTTCTGTTCGGCAAACTCACCGAAGGTGGCTTTGTGCTGATAGACTGGGATGCAGCAAAAGAAAAAGCCGTGTTGAAGTTTAAGAAAAGCAAGGTCAAACCTGAAACAGAAACTGTTTAACCGACTGAAAAATAAAAGGCCGTCTGAAATTTCAGACGGCCTTTTTATCCCAATCAAAAATCTGATTTACAAAACAGATTTAACAGTGGCAACCACATTGTCTACGGTAAAGCCGAATTCTTTGAACAGCAAATCAGCAGGTGCAGACTCGCCGAAGCGGTTGATACCGACCACGGCGCCGTTCAAACCGACGTATTTATACCAACCGTCGGCATGTCCGGCTTCTATGGCTACGCGTGGCAAACCTTCCGGCAGAACAGCGGCTTTATAGGCGGCATCTTGACGGTCGAATACATTGGTAGAAGGCATGGAAACAACGCGTACGGCAATACCTTGTTCTGCCAATACTTTTTGCGCTTCCAGAGCCAATTCAACTTCAGAACCGGTAGCAATTACAACAGCTTGTGCATTGCCTTGAGCTTCACTGATGACGTAGCCACCGCGTTTGATGTCGTTCAGCTGTTGTTCATCACGCGCTTGGAATTTCAGGTTTTGACGGCTGAAAATCAAGCTGGACGGATGATCGGCAGCTTTAACGGCTTCAGCCCACGCCACCAAAGATTCAACGGTATCGCATGGACGCCATACATCCATATTTGGAATTAGGCGCAGAGTGGCAGTTTGCTCGATAGGTTGGTGGGTAGGACCATCTTCGCCCAAACCAATGGAATCGTGAGTGAACACAAATACAGGGTTGATTTTCATCAGCGACGCCATACGCAAAGCATTACGCTCGTATTCGCTGAACATCAGGAAAGTCGCGCCGAATGGTTTAACACCGCCATGCAGGGTAAGGCCGTTCATGATTGCGCCCATGCCGAACTCGCGAACGCCGTAGTGAATATAGTTGCCGCCGTGTTCGCGGGTAACGGAAACGCTGTTTGACCAGTCAGTCAGGTTGGACGGGGTCAAGTCTGCAGAACCGCCCACCAATTCAGGCAGCTCTTTTGCCAAGATTTCGATGCTGTTTTGGCTGGCTTTACGGGTGGCGATGGTTTCTGCTTTGGCGCACACTTCTTTCAATGCGGCTTGAACGTAAGCATCGAAGTTTTCAGGCAGTTTTTTATCCATGCGACGCACAAATTCTGCGGCTTCGGCAGGATATTTGGCTTGATATTGAGCGAAGAGTTCGTTCCATTCGGCCTCAAGTTTCGCGCCTTTTTCTTTTGCATCCCATGCAGCATAGATCTCTTGAGGGATTTCAAACGCAGGATAAGCCCAACCCAAATGTTTGCGCGTGGCTTCGATCTCGTCCGCACCCAAAGGCGCACCGTGGGTTTTGTGGCTGCCTTCTTTGTTAGCACTGCCTTTACCGATTAAGGTTTTGCAGCAAATCAGGGAAGGTTTGCCGGTTTCGGCGCGGGCGGCTTCAATGGCCGTCTGAATGGCATCGGTATCATGACCGTTTACATTTGGAATCACCTGCCAGCCGTAGCTTTCAAAACGTTGCGGGATGTTTTCGGTAAACCAACCGTCCACTTTACCGTCAATGGAAATATTGTTGTCATCATATAAAACAATCAGTTTGCCCAAACCTAAAGTGCCGGCAAGCGAGCAGGCTTCGTGCGATACGCCTTCCATCATACAACCGTCGCCCATGAAGACGTAGGTGTGGTGGTCAACGATGTTCAAACCGTCTTTATTAAATTCGGCAGCCAAGATTTTTTCGGCTAAAGCCATGCCCACTGCGTTGGCAATACCTTGTCCCAATGGACCGGTCGTGGTTTCCACGCCGTCGGTGTAGCCATATTCAGGATGGCCGGGGGTTTTACTGTGCAGTTGGCGGAAATTTTTCAGATCATCAATAGAAACGTTGTAGCCGGTCAGGTGCAACAGGCTGTAAAGAATCATGGAAGCATGACCATTGGAGAGGACAAAACGGTCGCGGTTGTAGAATTTCGGGTTGGCCGGATTATGATTGAGGAACTTCGTCCACAACACTTCTGCCATTTCCGCCATACCCATAGGCGCACCCGGGTGGCCTGAGTTGGCTTTTTGTACGGCATCGACTGAGAGGAAACGGATTGCGTTTGCCAGTTGAGACATGGTTTGACCTTCCTTGGACAAGATTGGAAATATGAAAAAAGGTGTACCGATTATCGCCTGAATCAGCCGTGCTTTCAAGGATAGCTTTTGATATTCGCTTTGTCAGACGGCCTGTTTCCACTCGGTTACCCGAAACGGACGGGACAGATGATATTAACTGTTATTTCGTTTTGAAACAGTGCTTTATATATTTTTATCGTGTAAATAGCAAATCACTATAAGTTTGCACACATGCCGAACCATAAACCTTTGAATACTGCCCTTTTCAGACGGCCCTACATCAAACGGCCGCAAGGAATCCATCGTTAATACGAAGTCCCTCTTTTGCTTTGAATAGAGTCAAATGTTATGATTTGTATGCACGCGAAAGGCCGTCTGAAAATATCCACATCAAACTACTACCATGACAACAGGCTTGTGTGCACTTCATCAAGGAACACTGAAATGTCACCAGAAAACCAAGCTGAAAATACCACACCCTCAACAGAAAAAACAGCAAAAGCCACTCCGCCCAAACCTTCCAAACCTAAATCCAGCGTGATTCAAATCCATCCTGAAGGCGAACGCATCCATCCTAAAAAGGCGGAAGGACGCTTTGCCAAACTGCGTATCGCCGCAGTATTGGCGACCCAGTTTGTATTTTACGTTATTCCATGGTTCAACTGGAGCGGCCGTCAGGCGGTTTTATTCAATATCCCTGACCGTCATTTCTTCATTTTCGGACTGTCGCTGGGTATGGGCGATTTGATTTACCTTGCCTTACTGCTGATGATTTGCGCATTCGGATTGTTTTGGTGGACAACCATTGCCGGTCGTTTGTGGTGCGGCTATTCATGCCCGCAAACGGTTTACACCGAAATTATGCTGTGGATTGACAACTTGGTCGAAGGCGATAGAAACAAACGCCTAAAACTGGAAAAATCGCCTTGGAACTTTACTAAAATTCGCATTAAGGCCACCAAATACCTGCTGATTTTCCTTGTCTGCGCATGGACAGGTATCACTTTTGCAGGCTGGTTTATCCCGATCCGCCAATTTGTTCCCGATTTATTCACCGGAGCAGCAGGCGGCGGCGCAATGTTTGCCGCAGCATTTTACGGATTCATGACTTTCTTCTTCGCCCACATCATGCGCGAAAAAGTGTGTCTGCATATGTGTCCGTATGCACGTTTCCAAAGTGCAATGTTTGACAAAGACACGCTGATTATTTCTTACGATACCGAACGCGGCGAACCGCGCGGCGCACGCAAGAAAACCGCCAACAAAGAAGACAGCGGCTTGGGCGACTGCATCAACTGCACCATGTGCGTGCAAGTCTGCCCCGTCGGTATCGACATCCGCGACGGTTTGCAATACCAATGTATCGGCTGCGCGGCGTGTATCGATGCCTGCGACGAAATCATGGACAAAATGGGCTACGAGCGCGGCTTGATCCGTTATACAACCGAAGGCGCGTTGGAACACGAATACCCTGAAAGCGACATCAAAAAACGCTTGAAACGTCCGCGCGTAGCTGGTTATGGCGCAGTACTCCTGGTGGTCATCATCGCCTTCCTGGTCGGCATTTCCACCCGAAAAATGGTCGAAGTCGATATCCTGAAAGACCGTGGTGTCATGGTTCGCGAAAACAGCCAAGGCTGGTTGGAAAATGCCTATAACCTGCGTATTATCAACAATAGTGAAAACGAACAACTGATGACCGCAACCGTCAAAGGCTTTGACGAAATCGCGCTGACCGGCCTGCCTGAAAACGGTATTAAAATTGCGCCGCGGGAAACCGTTACCATCCCAGTACAGGTATCTACCATTCCCGAATACGCCGACAAAGGCAGCCATCCGATTGAATTTACCTTTATCTATCGCGAGACCGGCTCTGCCGACTCCAAACCGACTACTTTAGAAGAAAAAGCAACCTTTATCGGAGAATAAACGGTGTCCCCACAACCCAAAATCAAACCTTGGTACAAACATATTTGGCCCTGGGTGCTGATGGCAGGCCCCATCTTCGTCGTTATCGCCAGCGTTTCCATGTTCTTCGTCGCAAAAGAACACACGACAGACTTGGTGTCTGACGATTACTACAAAGACGGCAAACACATCGAAATCCAACTTCACCGTGATGAAGAAGCCGTTAAACGGCAAATTCAAGTGCAGGTCTTAATCAGTCCGGATATGAATGCCGCCAAAGTATTCGTCAGCGGACAATTCGATACCAAACAGCCATTAAACCTATTGTTGATGCACCCGACGCGCAAAGCCGATGACCAAACCGTCAAGCTGCGCGCCGTAACAGCCGAACCACAAAACGGCCGCATGGAATACGAAGCCGTCTTTAAACCTTTACGCCCAACCAATCATTGGTACTTACGCGTTGAAGATGCCTCAGGCGTATGGCGTGTTGAAAACAAATGGATAGTCAGCCAAGGCAATGCAGTCAATCTGACGCCTATGGACAAATTGTTCGACAACGGCAAACAAGCCGCTTCAACAGAACAATAAATCCCGACCCAGGCCGTCTGAAACCTTTCAGACGGCCTGAAATCTTCATACCCTCTTATATTCCCTTCCAAATATGATTTTTTCCGATTGGCGCAGACTGACCGAAAATGAAGTCCGTATGGCAAAACAAGTTTTTGCGGACAGCATAGACTTCCACCACATCAAAATATATCGCGGCATTCCACTTATACCCAACGCCAATACCGCCATTGCGCCCAATGGAAACATATACTTTCCTCGTAAACACTGCCCTGATGATTTCACTCAAGCCGGCATCGCCTACAAAATCTGGCTGATTCATGAGCTGACACATGTCTGGCAACACCAGCGCGGTCACAAAGTTTGGCTTTCCGGCCTATTCATCATGCTCAAAGGCGGATACAGAAAACGCAAAGCTTACGCCTACCCTATCCCCTTACCCCACATCAACCAATTAAATATCGAACAGCAGGCAGACCTTATTGCTCACTATTTCGCAGCTACTTTTCTACCCAAAAACATTTACACCCCGCAACAGCCTATTTTTCAGACGGCCTTAGCAGATTTTCTTCACAACCCACACGACAAAAATCTATGCCCAAGATACTTGTCGGCAAAAAAACAACACTTCAAAAAGCAGAGTGAACAAATAAGCTATAATGAACAACCCGACACATCATCCAAAAGATCCCAAACCATGCCTTGGAACATACCTATTTTACTTACCTGGATGCGCGTCCTATTAATCCCCGTGTTCACCATCCTATTCTATTTACCGAACACATGGATTCAACCACAAACCGTCAACTGGACAGCCGCTATCATCTTTGCACTTGCAGCTATTACAGACTGGTTCGACGGCTTTTTAGCACGCCGCTGGAAACAAACCTCCGACTTCGGTGCATTCCTCGACCCCGTTGCCGACAAGCTCATGGTTGCCGTTGCCCTGCTCCTGCTCGTCAGCCTTGGCAGAACATACGCCATCTTCGCCATGATTATTATCGGCCGGGAAATCACCATTTCCGCCTTGCGCGAATGGATGGCACAAATGGGCAAACGCGGCAGCGTTGCAGTGGCCACTATCGGCAAATTCAAAACCACCGCCCAAATGATCGCCATCTTCCTTTTGCTTATCGGCACAGACAAATATAACGATCCTTTCTATCTCATTGGTAACATATTGATGTTTATAGCATCTGTATTGACCATCTGGTCCATGTGCTACTACCTGAAAATGGCATGGAAAGAATTCAAATAAATTTTTAAAAAAAATAAAAACAAAATACTTGACGCACGCGATTAAATCCATAATAATTGCGTCTTCTTCGATATACGAAGCAACAAACTATCAGAGCGGGAATAGCTCAGTTGGTAGAGCGCAACCTTGCCAAGGTTGAGGTCGCGAGTTCGAGACTCGTTTCCCGCTCCATTCTGATTACTTGTTGATTGTTCTTTTTCAATATGCGGGAATAGCTCAGTTGGTAGAGCGCAACCTTGCCAAGGTTGAGGTCGCGAGTTCGAGACTCGTTTCCCGCTCCAGTTTAATTTCAGATGCACTCAAATGCGGGAATAGCTCAGTTGGTAGAGCGCAACCTTGCCAAGGTTGAGGTCGCGAGTTCGAGACTCGTTTCCCGCTCCATTAAATCATGCATCCGAATACGCGGGAATAGCTCAGTTGGTAGAGCGCAACCTTGCCAAGGTTGAGGTCGCGAGTTCGAGACTCGTTTCCCGCTCCAGTTTCATACTACAACACTCAAACGTAGTTTTGGCGAGATAGCAAAGTGGTTATGCAGCGGATTGCAAATCCGTCTACGCCGGTTCGATTCCGACTCTCGCCTCCATCCCTTTCATGGCGGGGTGGCAGAGTGTTTATGCTATAAGGGGTGCAACCCTTATACAGGCCGGTTCAAATCCGCGCCCCCGCCTCCAATTTCTCAATTTACTGTCTACGCCCGGGTGGTGAAATAGGTAGACACAACGGACTTAAAATCCGTCGGCCCTAAACCGGCCGTGCCGGTTCGATTCCGGCTCCGGGCACCAATAAATATCTGAATTTATTGAAAAACCTAATATTCTAAATTTCTAATTGACAGCTTATTTGTAAGGCTGTCTTTTTTGTTTGTGCCTGATTTGTATCTAACTTGCGCCATTTGCGTCAAATGTGACAAGCTCGTGCAAAGGTCTCAGGCTATGACAACGAGGAAGACCGGTAGCATCTGGTAATCATCGTTTGCTGGACGGCATTATGCGCAAAGCCCACCGCAACCGTCCGCTGATGGAAGCGTAAACCAAACGTAACCGACATCTATCGAAGACCCGTTATGTGGTCGAACAAAGCTTCGGTACGCTGCACCGTAAGTCCCGCTACACTCGGGTAGCCTATTTCGGTCTGATTAAAGTGAGTGCATAAAGCCATCTGAAGGCAATGTGTTTAAACCTGTTGAAAGCAGCTAACAGGCTAAGTGCGCCTGTTGTTACCTAAAAGGCGGCCCGGATGCCTGATTATCAGGTATCTGGGGAGAGTAAAGAGGGGGGTTTGAGTAGAATCAGTGGGTACTTGGAACGAAAACAGTCGAAAATCTATGTTTGGATTTCGGCTGCTGGAAGGAAAAGGAATTTTGCAAAGGTCTCATTTTAAAATTTCCCAAAATGATAAGGCCATCTGAAAATCCTTTTTCAGACGACCTTATCATTCAAATCAGAAGGACTTAAACCAATTTCTCCAGCATCCATTTAACGTAACGGCTGACGCCTTGTTTTACATCCAAGAATTCTTCTTTATACCCAGCTTCGCGCAGCTTGGTAATATCCGCTTGAGTAAAGCTCTGATATTTGCCTTTGAGTGCATCTGGGAATGGAATATAACGGATAAGTTCTTCTTCAACCAACTCTTTCAAACTCATTTCAGGCTTGCCTTCGGCCGCACGACAAGCGTTGACGGTTGCGGCGGCAAGTTCGTTAAACTGTTGGCTACGACCTGTACCGAGGTTAAAGATACCTGAAAGCTCAGGATGATCGAAGAAGTAAAGGTTAACTTTGGCAACATCTTCTACGCTGACAAAATCGCGTGTTTGCTCACCATTACCGTAGCCGTCATTGGCGCCAAACAGATTAACATAACCATGCTCGCGGTATTGGTGGAAATGATGGAAGGCGACGGATGCCATACGGCCTTTGTGTTGCTCCTGCTGTCCATATACGTTGAAGTAGCGGAAGCCAACGACTTGGGCGGTCAGGCCTTCTTTCATGCGGCGGCGCAATACTTGGTCAAACAAGAATTTAGAGTAGCCATATACATTGAGCGGTTTTTCCAGTTCGCGCTCTTCGCGGAAGATTTCGCCCTTGCCGTACACTGCGGCGCTGGAAGCATAAAGGAACGGAATGCGTTCATCCTGACACCAGTCCAAGAGATCAAGTGTGTACTGGTAGTTGTTGTCCATCATGTAAAGGCCGTCATGATTCATGGTATCAGAACATGCGCCTTGGTGGAAAACGGCTTCGATATCGTCGTAAGGCAGAAGATGGCCGCGCACTTGACGGATAAATTCGTGTTTATCGAGATAATGGGCAATTTCACACTCGGCAAGGTTTTTAAATTTTTCGCCTTTGCTCAAATTGTCGACGGCAACAATGTCGGTAATACCGCGCTGGTTAAGTGCTTTGACGATGTTGCTGCCAATAAAGCCGGCCGCGCCTGTTACGATAATGGTCATAATGAATTTCCTTTATTTTGATTTTTCAGACGGCCTTGAAGAAATCATGCTGTCTAAAAATAAAAACTTGTCTGTCTGGATTATTTTCCAACTCTATTTTCAGACGGCCTTTAGATTTTAAGGCCGTCTGAAACCGCAATTATTGCTCTTCCAATGCCTTAGTCAATTCGGCAAACGAGCAAACCGCTGTACCAAGTTTTGCCACGACAACACCTGCCGCAGTATTGGCAAGGTGCATCGCTTCGGGCATGGTATAACCAGCGGCCAAACCCAAGCCCACTCCGGCAATAACGGTATCGCCTGCACCCGATACATCATAGACTTCTTGGGCCCGTGTAGGCTGATAAATCGGCTCGCCCTCATTGAACAGGGTCATACCCTCTTCACTTCGGGTCAGCAAAATCGCGGTCAAATCAAGATGACGGCGCAGGTTTTGGGCTTTTTCAGTCAAATCATTTTCGTTTTTCCAGCTACCCACCACTTCTTTCAACTCTGCACGGTTAGGCGTAATCAGCGTAGCGCCGGCATATTTTTCGTAATCATCGCCTTTGGGGTCGATTAAAACAGGTTTACCGGCCTGTTTCGCCCAATCGATCATATCGGAAATATGCGACAGGCCGCCCTTGCCGTAATCTGAAAAAATAATGGCATCGTATTCAGGCAACACTTCGCAATATTGATGCTTGATTTGTTCCAACACTTCACGATGAGGCGATTCTTCAAAATCAAGTCGGATAAGCTGCTGATTACGGGCAACAACGCGCAATTTGACAGTAGTCGCAATTTGCTTGTCGCGCATCAGATAGGAAGCAACGCCGTCTTGCATCATCAATGCGTCCAACGCATCTGCAGCTTCATCATCGCCAGTCACGGACAACAGCCCTACTTTGCCGCCCAATGAAGCGATATTGCGCGCAACGTTTGCCGCCCCGCCCGCCCGCTGGTCGATACGGGCGATTTTCGCCACCGGCACAGGGGCTTCAGGAGAAATGCGGGACACATCGCCAAACCAATAACGGTCGAGCATCACATCGCCGACAACAAGGACTTTGGCTTGTGCAAAACGGGATTTGAGGGTTTCTTGTTGGAACTTGGTTACCATACTGGCTCCATTAAAATCTCTGTGTAAGGCTTGTTATCGGTTTATTGATCTAACAGCCTAAAAATATCTTGAGGCTCATATACCTGCATATGGTTTTTCGAGTACGACGCCTGTTCATGAGATGACAACAACGCTGCTTTCAGCATGGCTTGCGCCAATTTTTCGACAGCAAGTGGACGTTGGTTTTTCAGCATGCCGATGCGGTTGAGTACGCGAAAAATCCGTTCTGCTATTTTTTCGCCCAAGCGGTCGCTGTTCGGACGAATCAGCAATGGCGGGCGGAAAATAATAAGGTGAGGAAAATTCAAAGCGATAATTGCTTGCTCCAATTCGCCCTTCATCCGTTGATAAAACAGGCGCGAAGCAGAATTTGCACCGGAAGCGGAAATCAAAACCAAAGTATTGACGCCGTTTTCTCGTGCGGCTTTGGCAAATTCAAGATTTGCCTCATAATCAATTGCCCATTGCGCTTCTTTACTTCCTGCTGCTTTCAGGGTTGTTCCCAAGCAGGCAAACAATCATCCTGTACTTCATCGCGCCAATCATCAGGCTGAGAAAAATCAATCTGATGGCTATTTAGCTTTTGGTGGGTAAAATCAGGATGTCTGCGACCGAAGCAGTCGATAGACTCAACCTCTGAACTGGTTGCAAGTAAAGGCAACAAGGATTTTCCTGTTGCGCCTGTCGCACCAATCACAATCGTCTTCATACTTCAGACGGCCTTAAGCGTTGGCTACTCGATTGACTTCACGCAATACGGCTACCGGATCGGCAGCTTTGGTTACCGGACGGCCCATTACCAAATAGGTTGAACCGGCAGCCAATGCTTCGGCCGGTGTCATAATACGGCGTTGGTCGTCATTATTGCCTGCAACGTCCAAGCGGATACCTGGTGTGACCAAGACAAAATCCTGTCCCAATTCACGACGCAATGGTGCGGCTTCTTGAGCGGAACATACCACGCCGTCCAAGCCTGAACTTTGCGCCAGTTTCGCCAAGCGGATGACTTGTTCTTCAGGGGCGATGTTCAAACCGATTTCGGACAAGTCGCTTTGTTCCATGCTAGTCAACACGGTTACGCCGATTAGGAGCGGCTTGGTTTGATATCCGGCAACGGCTTCTGCTGCAGCTTCCATCATGCGGCGGCCACCGGAGGCGTGCATATCGACCATCCAAACGCCCATATCGGCAGCAACTTTACAGGCCTGAGCAACTGTGTGGGGAATATCGTGGTATTTCAAATCGAGGAAAAGTTTGAAACCTTGATTGATTAAGCTTTCTGCCAAATTACGGCCGGTTGCGGTAAACAGCTCTTTGCCGATTTTGATTTGACACAATGCCGGGTCAAGATTGCGGACAAATCCGAGCGTATCTTTTTCGTTGGCAAAATCAAGGGCGACGATAACGGGAGTACGTTGTTGCTGAGTTTGGAAGTCGGAGATCAAGGGATTCATAAGATGCCTGCGGAAACGGTTATAGCTTCGATTTTAACAGCTTTTGTACACAAAAGGCCGTCTGAAAATATTTTTTCAGACGGCCTCATGATTTTACTTCAGCAAAACTTATTTGCCCAAACCTTTCAATACTTCGGCTTTCACGGCTTCTACTGCTTGGGTGCCGTCGACTTTGATGTATTTAGGCGCGTGTTCGCCTTCCAGTTTGCTGTAGAAATCAACCAGAACTTCGGTTTGCTCGTGGTAAACGGCAAGGCGTTTTTTCACGGTTTCTTCTTTGTCGTCGTCGCGTTGAATCAAATCTTCGCCGGTTACGTCGTCTTTGCCTTCAACTTTAGGCGGATTGTAGGTAACGTGGTAAGTACGGCCGGAAGCCAAATGCACGCGGCGGCCGCTCATGCGGTCGACAATCACGCTGTCGGGTACGTCGATTTCAACAACCGCGTCCAAATCCACACCAGCTTCAACCATCGCTTCGGCTTGTGCCAATGTGCGTGGGAAACCGTCAAACAGGAAACCGTTTTTGCAGTCGTCTTGGGCAATACGCTCTTTGACCATGCCGATAATGATGTCGTCGCGTACCAAACCGCCTTCATCAATGATTTTTTTTGCTTCCAAACCCAGCGGAGTGCCTGCTTTGATGGCAGCACGGAGCATATCGCCGGTAGAGATTTGAGGAATGCCGAATGCAGCAGTGATGAATTGAGCCTGTGTGCCTTTGCCGGCGCCTGGTGCGCCCAACAATAATACTTTCATGATGAGTCCTTCTTGGTTTATGGATTTGATGTTTGTTTAATTCTACACGCCTTGCGTTTATCGTTCAAAACTTCAGACGGCCTGCTCTGAGCCAAAGTGCTGCCACGCATCATCGCGCATTTCGATAAACCAGCTGTCTTCGGGGAAGCGTTCCAATGCGTCTTTCAACGTGGAAAGTAGGTTTTGGGACAAGGCTTTTGCCAAATATTCTTCCTCGTTGGCTTCTGCCGCTTTATCCGGCTGTTGCGCTAAACCGAGGGCGCGTGTCCGATGGCCGTGTGCCAGATAGTTGAGCGCAATCACTTTTTGTGCCCAAAGCTGGGGAATATCGGGGCTTTCCTGCAACAACACCGATAAAATCGATACGGCGACCGCCAACCGTCCGCCGGTCATGCGCAAATCTAAGGATTGGTTGGGCGGCAGGGTGCTGAGCATTTCTGCCATGCGAAACCAAAATTCGCCGCTGGCCTCGTCGGGCGCGGCCACTTTCAACATTTCGTAGTTGAACTCTTGATCGTCGTCTTTGACCAGCAAAGCGACATCGGCAAGCAGTTTTTGTTCGTCACGGCTCAAATGGCGTAAATCATTCATGTTTTTTCCTTTCAGACGGCCTCGAACACAGCCCTTACCCTGTCCAAATCTTCCTGTGTATCCACGCCGGCGGCTGGCGCTTCTTGGGCAATTTCAACAGCAATCGGATAACCGTGCCACAGGACGCGCAATTGTTCCAGAGATTCAATGGTTTCCAAAGGAGAAACTTCCATTTCGGAATAGCGTTGCAGGAAACCTGCACGATAGGCATAAATGCCGATGTGGCGCAAGACAGCTGTTTCTGAAGGCAATTCACGTTTTTCAGAGCGCATCACATCGCGTGGATAAGGAATCGGGGCGCGGCTGAAATAGATGGCGTTGCGGTTTTTGTCGAGGACGGCTTTGACAACGTTAGGATTCATAAACTCGTCAAAATCGTGCAATTCGTGGGCGGCGGTCGCCATTTGCACATTGTTTTCAACCAAAACTTCAGCCGTACGGTTGATGAGTTCGGGATCGATTAAAGGCTCGTCGCCTTGTACGTTCACAACAATCAGATGCTGCGGCAGTTTCAGCGTATTGGCCGCTTCGGCAAGACGCGTTGTACCGCTTTCGTGTTGATTAGAAGTCATGACCACTTCGACACCGTGCGCCTGACAGGCCGTCTGAATATCAGGATGGTCGGTGGCAACGACAACATGCGCGGCCTTGCTTTTCGCTGCTTGTTCGGCAACACGTACAACCATCGGTTTACCGTGA
Source organism: Neisseria sp. P0021.S006 (assembly GCF_051956895.1). Lineage (NCBI taxonomy): Bacteria > Pseudomonadati > Pseudomonadota > Betaproteobacteria > Neisseriales > Neisseriaceae > Neisseria > Neisseria sp. P0021.S006. Next base: position 24,733 of record NZ_JBQCWZ010000006.1, on the reverse strand, counting down.
ATATCGGCCAAAGCCTTGCCCGGCAGACGTGAAGAATCCAACCGCGCCGGAATCAATACGACAAATTCGGTCATGCTTTCAGTTCCTCTTCGCTCAACGCTCGTGCTTCGTTTTCCAGCATATAAGGGATGCCGTCACGAATCGGATAAGCCAGCTTTGCCTGACGGCTCCACAATTCCTGTTTGTCTTGATGGTATTCGAGTTTGCCTTTGGTAACAGGACAAACAAGGATGTCTAAGAATTTTTTTTCCATGGGGTTACTTTCTGGTTTGGTGGTTTTAGCGAAAATCACTTTGCTCGTTTTGGCGAAACTTGCTGCACTCGTTTTCAGACGGCCTCAAGCGGCATTATTTTTTCCGTGCCGTTTTCTTCGTTTGCTGTGTACAAGCTTGGTCAGGATTTTTGCCATTGCACATGATCTGACGGATTTCACGGGCTAAGTTTGCGTTTTGACTGGATTTTTCGTATTTTTCGGTGATGATACTCAATATTGGGGTCATTGTTGCTTCAAGATAGCGTGGAGTTTTAGCGAGTATTGATTGACCCACTGCAGTGCCGTAAAAGTCAATCAATGCGTTGACTTCTTCCTGAGTATAAACCGTCTTTATGCCTTCCAAAGCCGCTTTATGCAACTGGGCACGCACTTGCGGTGTATTGATTTCAGCAATCAATTGAGTTGTATATTTTTTCAAGACTGCTTCCAACTGAGGACGTTTGTCTTCCGGCGCATCTTTCCAAAGATTCTGTACATTCGGATCAGAAAGCACAATACCTCCAACGCTTTGGAGAGACTGGTCTAACAGAGCATCCATCTTCTGCACCTCAAACAAACGCTCCAGCGACGCATCACTGGGCGGCGCGGCAAACGCATTGGCACACAATGCCAGCGCAGCGAAGGGTAATAATAAGGTTTTCAGCTTCATCTTTTTCTACCTTTCAACAAAAAATAAATATTTTCAGATAGTCGGAAAATTATTTGGCACACTTCGGCAAATGTTTGTTGCCTTCGCATAAAATACCATGTGTTTGCTCCTCAAAAGCAGGCGTATATTTATCGCTTGCATTGAGGTAGTTTTGACTCATGGTTTTGTGGATAATCTCATCACTCAGCTTATCGAAATGCTTAATTTTCTCGAGCGCAGACTTACCGGCACCATGCCCAAATGCTTCAGTCATCTTTTCTATATCCGATTGGCTCAACATATCCTCAAGATTTCCACCATGCTGTTGGAAACTTCTTATCTTTTTCAAAATATTTTTTCCCTGAGCCGAAGAGAAAAAACGGTTGGTTACATCCACTTCTTCTTGTGTGAATACTTTCTGTACGGCACGCTTTTCTTCATCCAACCATTGTTTTTTCAACTCAGGGCGGCTCAAATCGTCTTGCATGTTTTTCATATAACGGCTGATGACCGCCTTCATCTGCGCTTTTTGAGCTTTGGGCGTCATCGTTAACAAGCGTTCATTGTCCTCTTTATTCACCATCTCTAAAGAACGTTGTACTTTCTCGCTATAATTACTGCTTATCCCTTGAATTTCCAACCATTTCATTGCAGATTCATCACTTGGTTTAGCAGCTAAGCTTTGAGTGGATACAAATAAAGCTGCGCAAGCGACCAACAAATATTTTAACTTCATGATTTACTCCTATTGCGTAGTTTGAAGATCATCTTTAAAACATCTGTGAAACATCTATAAGCATTTAGATTGAAACATTCGCGGATACAAACGCCGCCAAGTCCGGCTCAATTATCGCATAAACAGGCAAGACCCACACATGATTCAAACCGTGGCCGTCTGAAAATTTGACTGCATCCTTTTCCGTGATAATCACCACATCTGCGTCCGGTAAATCCGCGGCCGTAATATCTGCATGATCAGGCAAGGCAACGGTTTGTTTCAAAGCGATATTCATGCTTTGCAACGTATTGAAAAAACGTTCCGGCTTGGCGATACCGGCGACGGCAGCGACGGTTTGATTTCCCAAGCCTTCCAAATCCAATTTCTCAAACGGCCTGTTCAACCGGTAAATCCGCCCTGTTTCAATATGGCTGACAAACATATTTTCAGACGGCTTAAATGCCGCATCTGCCTTTCCGCCACTGACGACGACCGCATCAACGGAAGCCAATCGCGACAAAGGTTCGCGCAAGCTGCCGTTGGGCAGTAAATCCAAATCCGTCCGCCCCGTATCCGCCGCCGGGAATACGGCAATTTCCATATCGCGCTGCAAGGCATAATGTTGCAAGCCGTCGTCGGTCACAATCAATTCAAGCTCCGGATGCGCTGCAAGCAATGCCCTGCCTGCTTCTGCACGGCTGCTGCCTACCGCCGTCGGCGCACCGGTTTGGCGAAACAGCAATAAAGGCTCGTCGCCTGCATCTGCCGCACTGCTGGCTGTATTCAATACATGAACCGCCTTACTCTTGCGCCCATAACCTCGGCTGATGATACCGACCTTAACGCCCTTTTCCTGCAAACCCGACACCAGCGCAGCGACTATCGGCGTTTTCCCTGTTCCGCCTGCATGGATATTGCCGACTACCACCACAGGCACAGGCAATTTTTCGCTTTTCAGACGGCCTGAAACAAAATCATCGCGCCGTTTCGCCGCAATTTTGGCAAACAGCTTGGACAATGGTTTTAACAGCAAAGACAAAAACGGATTGGGGGATTGCCAATGGCGTTCGATAATTTGGTGGAGTTTGGGCATACGCACGGCTTTTGAAGCGAAAATCAAACGATAATATAACACAAGCCCGCCCAGGCAAGGCCGTCTGAACATGCGCCTTTGATAATATTAAAACAAAGGGCGCAAGTTTCATAAAAACGAATACAACGAATCGCTCTAAAACCCTTATAATTCAACTTTCCCAAATTTTTCCTGTTTCGCAATGTCCGAACTCTTCGCGCCCTCCTCCATTTCCGTATCCGAACTCAACGCCCTCGCCAAAGCCTTGTTGGAAGACCATCTCGCAGGCTTGTGGATTGCCGGCGAAGTATCCAACCTGACCCGTGCTGCCAGCGGACATTATTATTTCTCGCTCAAAGACAGCCGCGCTCAGGTGCGTTGCGCGATGTTTAAGGGTGCGGCCATGCGCTTGGCGAAGCCTTTGAAAGAAGGCGACCATATCGAGGTATCAGGAAGAATCAGTATTTATGAAGCGCGGGGTGAATTTCAGATTACGGTGAACGAGGTGCGGCTCAAAGGCTTGGGGCAGCTTTACGAAGCCTATGAGCGATTGAAGGCGCAGTTGCAGGCGGAAGGCGCGTTTTCAGCGGAACGCAAGAAACCTCTGCCCGCCCGTCCGCAATGTATCGGCATCGTCACCAGCCTGGCGGCGGCAGCTTTGCGCGATGTCGTGACCACCTTAAACCGCCGCGCACCCGAAATCCCCGTTATCGTTTATCCGACGCCCGTACAAGGCACAGGCAGCGAGTTGCAAATTGCTCAAGCGATTAAAACCGCTTCGCAACGCGCCGAATGTGACGTGCTGATTGTCTGTCGCGGCGGCGGCAGCATTGAAGACTTGTGGGCGTTTAATGAAGAACCGGTTGTGCGCGCCATCGAAGCCTGCGCAATTCCCGTTGTCAGCGGCGTAGGCCACGAAACCGATTTCACACTCGCCGATTTCGTCGCCGACGTACGCGCACCCACGCCGACCGGCGCGGCAGAACTGGTCAGCCCCAACCGCCAAGAATCGTTACATCGTCTAGCCCAAGCGCAAGGCCGTCTGAAAACCGTTTTGGAGCAACGTTATTTCGATGCCAGCCAAAAACTCGACTGGTTGGCGCGGCAAATCCGTCACCCGCGCCAAAAACTTGACGATCAGCGCGCTTCAATCAGCAAGCTGGCGCAAACGCTGTCTTACTCGATGACGCAAAACCTCCGTGCCCATACCGCCCGTTTTGAACGCCAAACCCAAACCCTGAAACATTGCCGTCCTGATGTTTCCATTTACAAACACAACATCGACCGCTTTCAGACGGCCTTGTCGCATTCCTTCCGCCAGCTGCTTGTCCAACGCTGTCAAAGCCTGATCGCCCAAGCCGCATTGCTCGAAGCCGTATCGCCGCAGCATATTCTGGAGCGAGGTTTCTCCGTCGTCAAAAACACACGCGGACAAGTCATCCGCAATGCCGATACATTGAAACAAGGGCAGAAACTGCACATCACTTTTGCCGACGGCGAAACCGACGTACGCGTGACCAAAGAGCAGGCTCAGGGCGAGTTGTTTGACTGACAAAATAAAGGCCGTCTGAAACTTTATGCGATTGAAGTGAAACTATGTCTGCCTTTTAAAAATCCTTAACCTGCCAATGCGGTATAATGCCTCATCTGCACCCGCAGCATATACGGAAACATTATGGACAACTCACAAAATACAGAAAATCCGATTCCACCACGCAATTCCATCCGCAAAAACAGCATTTACCTGCTGCCCAATTCCTTTACCATCGCCGCACTGTTTTGCGCCTTCTTCGCCATTACACAGTCCATGCACGGACGTTATGAAACGGCGGCGATTGCAGTTTTCCTTTCCATGCTGCTCGACGGCATGGACGGACGCGTTGCACGTTTGACCAACAGCCAGAGCGCATTCGGTGAACAGCTCGACAGCCTCGCCGATATGGTCAGTTTCGGCGTCGCGCCTGCCCTGATTGCCTACAAATGGCAACTTTGGCAGTTTGGCAAAATCGGCTATTCCGTCGCCTTTATCTACTGCGCCTGCGCCGCTCTGCGTTTGGCACTGTTCAACACGCTTATCGGCAAAGTCGACAAACGCTGGTTTATCGGCGTTCCAAGCCCGACCGCCGCTGCGTTGATTGTCGGCCTGATTTGGGTCAACCACAGCATCGAACGCTTCCCCGGCGTGCATTGGTGGGCATTGGGCATTACCCTGTTTGCCGGCATTTCCATGATTGTGCAGATTCCGTTTTGGAGCTTCAAAGAAATCAACATCCGCCGCCAAGTACCGTTTATGGGCATGGTGTTGGCCGTGTTGGTATTGCTGCTCATCAACTGGGAGCCTTCTCTCGTCCTCTTCCTATTTTTCCTCGGTTACAGCCTGTCCGGTTATGTGATGGCAGTCATCCGTTGGTTTAAAAAACGCCATAAAGCACACAAACACGACAAGGCCGTCTGAAATGTGGTCTTGGGACATCATCCTTGCCCTGCTCGCCGTCGGCAGCGCAGCGGGCTTTATTGCCGGACTATTCGGCGTAGGCGGTGGCACGTTGATTGTTCCCGTTGTCTTATGGGCGTTGCAGCTGCAAGGCATAGGCAGCCACCCCTATGCCCAGCATCTTGCCATCGGCACTTCCTTTGCCGTCATGGTGTTTACTACCTTCTCCAGTATGTACGCCCAACATAAAAAGCACGCCATTGATTGGGCGACCGTCCGCCGAATGACGCCGGGCATGATACTTGGCGTACTCCTCGGCGCGGTAACGGCAAAATATATGCCGACGCTGGCTTTGCAAGTTTTCTTTATTGCATTTCTTGCCTTTATCGCAGTCAAAACCCTACGCGATTCCAAACCCAAACCTTCACGCACCCTGCCTGCCCTCCACGGCCTGACAGCCGTGGGTACGCTTTTTGGGGCGGCTTCAAGTTGGGTCGGTATCGGCGGCGGTTCGCTATCCGTTCCATTTCTACTATATTGCAACTTTCCGGCACACCGCGCCATCGGCACATCTTCAGGTCTGGCATGGCCGATTGCGATTGCCGGCACCATCGGCTATTTTGCCAACGGTTTACATGTTGCCCACCTGCCTGAAGGCGCGGCAGGCTTTATCTATCTTCCGGCTGTAGCCATATTGAGCGCTGCCACCATCCTCTTCGCTCCACTCGGCGTAAAAACGGCGCACAAGCTGCCCGCCCGAAAACTCAAAATCGCCTTCGGCATCATGTTGCTGCTGATTGCCGCCAAGATGGCTTGGAATTTGATACATTAAATCTTTCTTGTGAAAAAGGCCGTCTGAAATTCTTTCAGACGGCCTTTTTAATTGCAAAACAACAAACTAAATAAAACCTTTTTACCTTACCCGATTTGCCCCATCGCAAATACAGCCAAGCGCCATATCGCCCATCCTGCCACCAACAATCCGGCGCACAAACGAACCATGCGTTTTTGCAGAAAGGTTTTCAACTGCGCTGCAAATATGCCCATCGCGAGCAGGTTCGGCAAGGTCCCCAATGCAAACGCCAGCATATACAGCCCGCCGTGCAAGGCATTGCCGCTGCCCAAAGCATACAAAGACGCGCTGTACACCAAACCGCAAGGCAGCCAGCCCCAAAGCACGCCGACGCCGAAACAGGCAGGCACTGATTTAATCGGCAGCAATTTGTTCAGCAAAGGATTCAGGCGTTTCCATATCGGTTTACCGATGCCTTCGATTTTGGTTGCGGCAGTCGAAATACCGGCAAGATACAGACCGAGCAAAAGCAGCAAAACATTGGCGGCAATATACAAACCGTTTTGAACCGCGCGCGTATCGTCCAAGGAAATGCCGACCTGCCCGACCAAGCCGACCAGAAGGCCGATGACGACATAGCTGCTGATGCGCCCCAAGTTCAACAATACAATCAGCCCGATTCGGTTTAAATGTGGCGGCAGCTGCAAAGCAAATGCGCTGCTCAATCCGCCGCACATACCGACGCAATGCGTTCCGCCAAAAAAGCCGAGCAGAAAAAGAGTAAGAAATGTGATTTCTTGATTCATGGTTTTTAATGATTCAAACGAATGGATGAGGCCGTCTGAAACTTTTCAGACGGCCCTGAGAATGCAGGATAAGCTTTTCCGCCCACCCTCTTCACGCTTTAGAAAAGCAATTAACTGCGTGCGCGTACGTCAAATGCCTGACGCAAACCTTCGCCGATCATGACCAGCAAAAGCAGCATTACCGTCAGCGTAGCAACGGCAGACAGGCCAATCCACCACGCGTCCAAGTTGTCTTTACCTTGCGCCAGCAACTCGCCCAAACTTGCCTGTGAGGCAGGTACGCCCAAGCCCAAGAAGTCCAAACTGGTCAGGGCAAGTACCGCACCGGAAATACGGAAAGGCAGGAAGGCCAATACCGGCGTCAAGCTGTTGGGCAGGATATGGCGCCACATGATTTCACGGTTGCCCACGCCCATTGCGCGCGCCGCCAAAACATAATCGGTCTGACGGTTTTTCAAAAACTCGGCACGGACATAGTCGGACAAGCCCATCCAGCCGAAAAGCGACAGCAACACCAGCAAAATCAACAGCCCCGGATTAAAAAACGAAGACAGGATAATCAAGAGGTACAGCTCCGGCATACCGCCCCAAACCTCGATAAAACGCTGCATCAGAAGGTCGGTTTTACCGCCGAAATAACCCTGTACCGCGCCTGCAACCACGCCGATTACGGTAGTCACCACAGTCAACACCAAGGCAAACAACAGCGAATCGCGGAAACCGTAAACCAAGCGCGCCAACAGGTCACGGCCGCGGTCGTCCGTTCCCAAGATATGCCGTTCGGACGGTTTGGCCGGATCGGGTGCCGTATCAAAATCGTTTAAAGTATCGGCATCGTAAGGATTGGGCAGATAAAGGGCAAAATTGCCGTCTGAAGTAATGTTGTGGCGGATAAGCGGATCCAGATAATCCGCAGGCGTATCGAAATCGCCGCCAAATGTGGTTTCGTTGTATTCGTTTACCAAGGGGAAGAAATACTCGCCCTGATAGCGTATCCACAAAGGTTTATCGTTGCTCCACAAAGGAGCAAGCAAAGTGACGACAAACAAAACGGCCAAAATCCGCAAAGCCAACCAACCGCGCTTATGCTGCTTAAAGGCTTGCCAAGTAGGGTTTGAAGTAGATTTTTTCTTTTTCATGGTTCGAAACATTCTTTAATAATGGATTGAAGATATTTTCAGACGGCCTTATTTCTGTCCGCCAAAGTGAATACGCGGATCGACCCATGAATAAGAAATATCCGACACCAGTTTAGCCAACAACCCCATCAGCGTGAATACATACAGCGTACCCATTACGACAGGATAATCACGTTTCATCACTGCCTCGTAAGACAGCAAACCCAAACCATCCAGCGAGAACAGCGTTTCAATCAACAGGCTTCCGGTAAAGAATGCGCCGATAAATGCAGCCGGGAAACCGGTAATCAGAGGAATCATGGCGTTGCGGAAAATATGCTTCCACAAAATCTGTTTCTCAGGCAAGCCCTTGGCTCGCGCGGTATAAACATATTGACGGCGGATTTCTTCAAGGAACACGTTTTTCGTCAATACGGTCATCACCGCCAAGTTGCCTGCCACCGAAGCGGTAATCGGCAAGGCCATATGCCATAAATAATCTTTGACTTTACCTGCCCAAGAGAGCGTATCAAAATCATCACCAACCAAGCCACCCTGCGGGAACCAGGCAAAAAAGCTGCCGCCGCCAAATAACACCAGCAACACCAAGCCCAAGACAAACGGCGGTACGGTATAGCCGACCAAAATGATCATCCCCGTAATCGTATCGAATCGGCTGCCATCCCTGACCGCCTTGGCAATACCCAACGGAATACATATCAAATAAGTCAGGAAGAACGTCCACAAACCCAAACTCATCGATACCGGCATTTTCTCTTTTACCAACTCAAATACGGTTTGGTGGTGGAAAAAGCTCTCGCCCAAATCGAAACGGGCAAATTTCCATACCATATCCACAAAACGCGTCACAGGTGGCTTGTCGAAACCGTACAAAGCATTCAGCGCGGCCAAATCTTCCGCACTGATGCGGTTGCCGTTTTTGGCCAAAGTTCCAGGCATACTGTGTCCCGCCGTCTCGCCGCCAACCGCGCCCTGCGTCAGCTGCTGAACCATCTGCTCCACCGGACCGCCGGGAACAAACTGAATCACAGCGAAGGTAATCGCCAAAATCCCCAACAACGTGGGAATCAAAAGGAGCAAACGATGAAAGATATAACGCCACATGGTTAAGTGTTCCTCTATTTTTTGATTTGAAGGCCGTCTGAAACCGCTGACTTCAGACGGCATATAGTAACGGATTAATAAGCGTTTGGCCGATGATTTACTTCTCCAACGCCTCCTGCAATTTCTTCTCAATCAAATCCGCGTCAAACGATTTGGCAATCAGCTCAAAGCGGGAATCACGGCGCCATGAAACTTGGTTTGCGCCCCATTGACCGTCCACCCAGTTCAGCCATACCCATGTACCGAGCACTTGGAACACGCCTTTGGCACGCACGAGACCGTCTGTAAATTTAGGCAGGTCGTTGAAGAAATCAGTCAGTTTTTCGCCATCGAAATCACGTCCGGCAGGGAAAGTAAAGCCTTGCGACTGGAAGCCCATGGTGTTGTCCGGCAGGGCTTTGAGGCGGTAGCGCGATTTTTCGACAACGGGAATATCAAGCCATTGGATGTCAAGTTGCGCATTTTGTACTTCAACCACTTTGGCTTTAGGCGGGAACAGCTTGGCCGCTTTATCATGAAATTCGGCCAGTTGCTCCGGCGTACACAAGTCGGTTTTGCTGGCGACCAATACGTCGCAAATGCCGATTTGGTCTTTATACAAGGCTTGTTGCGCGTAATCGGGATTAATGAATTGGCGCGGATCGACGACGGTAAAGACGGCGCCGATTTCCAGCATGCTGTCGAGCGGTTTGGCTTTCAGTTCGTCGATAACGCTGGCGGCGTGTGCCAGACCGCTGGCTTCAATCATCAAGCGGTCGGGTTGGGCATCGCGCAGCATTTTTTGTACGGTCGTCCCCATTTGCGCACCGGCAGTACAACACAAACAGCCGCCGGCGATTTCGGCCACGGGAATGCCGTTGTCGCTCAAGACGGCGCCGTCAATGCCGATTTCGCCGAATTCGTTGACGATGATGACCCATTTTTCATTCGGGTCTTTTTGCGCCATCAGACTTTTGAGTGCGGTGGTTTTACCTGTTCCGAGAAAGCCTGAAATCAGGTGGACTTTGGTCTTTTTTACTTCTGACATTTTTTACAAATTCCTGTTAAAACAACATGTTCTTCTTTTAATGAGAAACCGGTTTCAGCCACGCCTGCACGCAAGGCCGCCCATTCTTGGCTCAAGGTCTGCTCATCTGCCGTACCGCATTCGGTACAAACCAAAATAAACGCGCTGTGGTGCGCTTCGGCTTCTTCGTGGTCATGGCAATGGTCATTGCACTCGTGCTGCGCGTGGCTGCACAGAATATAGCCGTTGACCGCCGCCACTTTGTGCAAAACGCCCTGCTCCGCCCAAAAATCAAGGGCGCGGTAGGCCGTCGGCGGCGCAACCACGCCCTCGCTTTGCTGCTGCATCTGCGACAGAACGTTGTAGGCTTTAATCACGCCGCTTTGTTTCAAAACAATATCAAGCACTTGCTCGCGCAAAGCGGTTACCTGCACACCATCGCGCTGCGCTTGTTCTAAGATTTTTTGTTTGATTACGTTCATAACTGAAACAGCCTTTCAGACGGCCTTGTTAATAAAAAATTACATTATAACGTGTTTGTTCAATTTCAGATAACAAAGAGGCCGTCTGAAACGTTCAGACGGCCTGATGCCGATTACTTAAACCAAGATTTAATTTTTCCAAACAAAGACATACTTTGTTTTTCAAACGTTTCTTCCTTCACCGGAGCAGGCTCATCGCGGTAAACTTTCATGCCTGCAAAGGTCTGGGCAACCGGCATGATTTCGATGGAATTGACGTTCATCCGCGCCGGACGCTGATAGAGCCATAAAGCGGTATCAGCAATATCTTGCGGCTGGATAAACTCGACATTCTCATAAACCTCGGCCGCACGCTGATCGTCGCCTTTGAAACGGACATTGGAAAACTCGGTATCGCCGCACAAACCCGGTTCGATATTGGTAATGCGGATATTTTTATCTGCCAATTCGGCGCGCAGATTCATACTGAATTGGCGCACAAAAGCCTTAGTTGCACCATAGACATTACTGCCGGAATAAGCATAACTGCCGGCAATCGAACCTAAATTGATGATGTAGCCCTGTTTGCGCGCTACCATTTGCGGCAAAATCTGGCGGGTTAGAAAAATCAGGCCGATGATATTGGTTTGAATCATGGTTTCCCAATCGCCAAAATCGGCTTTATCAGCGGAATCCAGACCTAAAGCCAAACCGGCGTTGTTGATCAGGCAATCGATTTCAGCTAAATGCTCAGGCAGGCTGTTTAAAGCGTTTTGAATTGACTCCGTACGAGAAACATCCATTTCCAAAGGGTAAAACTGCTCGCCCAATTCCTCTGCCAACTGCTGCAATTTGTCTTCGCGCCGTGCCGCGCCAATGACATGATAGCCTGCCGCAACAAAAGTACGGCACATTGCCGCGCCGAATCCTGCCGATGCCCCGGTAATCAAAATTGCCATATCGTTTCCTTTCTGTACTCGTTTCAGACTTGGGTTTAAGGTATGATAACGCCTTATCAGACGGCCTGAGAGTTTGGCCGGCTGATTTTAAATTTAACGATAATCATATCATTACAATAGGACACACTCCATATGAAAACCCGTTTTCTCCCTGTTGCTTTGGCAGCAGTGGCGCTTACCCTTTCCGCCTGCGGCGGCAGCAGCGCGCCTTCCCAGCCTAAAGGCCCTATTTCCGAAGACCGTACGGCCGCGTTCAAATCCATGATGCCTGAGTTTACCCGCATGGGCAAAATGGTCAAAGACGAAGAGCCTTACGACGTAGAAAAATTCAAACAAGCCGCCGCAACCTTCGCCGAAAACAGCAAAAAACCGTTCACCCTGTTTGAATCCGACCCTCAAGGCAACGGCCGCGCCCTGCCTGCCATCTGGACAGACACGGCAACCTTCAAAGCCGAAGAAGAAAAATTTGCCGCTGCAGTTGAGAAACTCAACGCCGCCGCACAAACCGGCAAATTGGAAGAAATCAAAGCCGCTTACGGCGAAACCGGTGCAACCTGCAAATCCTGCCACGACACATTCCGCGGTCCGGAATAAGGCTTAAAACAATAAAGGCCGTCTGAAATATCATTTTCAGACGGCCTTTTCTTCAACTGACTTCAAATCTTTCTATATTAACTTTATATTTTGCATTTCATGTTTTTTACCGGTTTCATTTGAAACTAACGGCCCAGTTCACATATCGCAATCAAATTTTCTTCTTCCGGCTGTTTAAATTCAATTAAATCTCCCTTCTTCTCAACCAATCAAATTCAAATTCAGACCTGCTTTATCTTTTCAGCCAGATTAATCATATGCGCTTGGATTATCTCCTGAAACAAGAATCTGCTTTATTTTTTAATAAATAAAAACCATTATCTAAATATTTGTAAAGTTTAATAATATGTTATAAAGTATCTACTTCGTTTCTGAGGTAACTATCATGAATCCGAATTTCAAATTAAATCTACTAACATTATCTTTACTGGCTATAACCAGTATCGCACACGCAGAAGACGAGGTTTCAACTCAAGAGCTTGATGAAATTCAAGTCAAAGGTAAACACATTGCCAAAGAGAAAAAAGTTTTTACCGAAGGCCAAGCCAAAAGTTCGCGTGAACGCGTTTATCAATCCAGCGAAAACATCGATACCATCGTGCGGAGCATGCCCGGCGTTTTCACCCAACAAGACAAAGGATCAGGCGTATTGGCGGTCAATATCCGTGGCGATAGCGGTTTGGGACGTGTCAATACGATGGTTGACGGCGTAACCCAAACCTTCTATTCCACTTCTGCCGATGCCGGACGCAGCGGCAGCTCCTCACAATTCGGTACGGCACTGGATCCCAATTTTATTGCCGGCGTGGATGTAACCAAAGGCAGTTTCTCGGGTGCCAACGGCATCAATACCTTATCCGGTACAGCCAATTTCCGTACTTTACGGGTAGACGATGTAGTACACGGAAACAATACCTTCGGCCTCTTGACCAAAGGATTGACCGGCACAAACAGCACCAAAAGCAACTTTATGGCAACCGGAGCGGTACAAAAATGGTTTGACAGCGGAGCGCGCCTTGGTGCGTTATATGGTTACAGCCACCGTAATGTCGAGCAAAACTATAAAGTAGGCGGTGGCGGTCAGCGTATCGGCAATTTTGGCGAGGAATATCTGGATCGTAAAAAACAAGAATATTTTGAGAGCAATTTATTGAAATTCGACCACGAACAAAATCTCTGGGTCCGTGACTTTTCCAAGCGCAATGCGGTCGGTAAAAGCTATTGGGACTACCCTTTCTCCAAAAAATATAACGATCCTGAGGTTTTGCAAAGAGATTATGTCGATGACTTGGAAAGAAGCTGGAAAGAGAATTTGGCACCGCAATGGGATCTGACCCCAATCGATCCTACCAGCCTGCAACAACGCTCAAACAGCCATTTGGTCAAAGTGGAATACGAAAACGACAACAACAAGCTGGACCTTCAGCTTCGTACCATGAACAACCGTATCGGCAGCCGCAAAGTAGAAAACCGCAACTACCAAGCCAATTACAACTTAAACATTGGCGATTATGTCGATTTAAACGTGTTGGCCGCCCATAATTTGGGAAAACAAAAATATCCGAAAAACTCACGTTTTTCAGGATGGGGGCTGCTTGATTATTTGGAAACCAAAAACACAGCCAATCTTTTGGATATCAACAACAGCTTTTCTTTCAAACTTCCCCAAAAAACAGATTTAAAAGCTACCGTCGGTTTCAATTTCTTTAAAAACCAATACAGTAAAAACCGCTTTCCGGAAGAGCTGAGCCTGTTTTACGACGGCCCGGATCAAGATGCCGGCCTGTACAGCTTTTTAGGCCGTTTCAAAGGAGACAAAGGAATATTTCCTCAAAAATCAACCATATTGCAACCTTCAGGCCAGCAAAAATTCAATACGTTCTATTTTGATACTTCCTTGAAAAAAGGCATTTATCAATTGAATTACAGCGCCAATATGGTCAACTACCGCTACAAGGGCGAATATACCGACTACTTCAATACCCAAGAAGACTTTAAAAAAGCATTTGGAGAAGATTCTGAAATTTATAAACAGCATTGCACGCCAAGCTGCGACCTTTACGAACCGGTTTATACCAAATCCGGTAAAAAGCATGCGGTAAACCATTCGGTGGCATTAAACATCAATGTCAACGACTACTTTATGCCGTTTATCAGCTATTCGCGTACGCATAGAATGCCGAATATTCAAGAAATGTATTTTTCACAAATCGGCGACTCAGGCGTCAATACCGCCCTCAAGCCGGAACAGGCCAATACTTACCAAATAGGCTTCAATACCTTCAAAAAAGGGATTTTCAAGCCGGACGATGTATTGGGTTTCAAACTGGTCGCCTATCGCAGCAGGATAAACAACTATATCCACAATGTTTATGGCAAATGGTGGGATTTGGATAAAGCACCCAGCTGGGTAACCAGTACCGGCCTGCAATACTCTATCCAGCATCGAAACTACGCCAAACCTGTCCATAAAAATGGTTTGGAAGTGGAAATGAACTATGATTTCGGCCGCTTTTTTACAACCCTGTCTTACGCATATCAAAAAACCAACCAGCCGACCAATTATAGCGATGCCAGCGAATCGCCCCGCAACTCTTCTAAAGAAGACCAAATCAAACAAGGCTACGGCTTAAGCAAAATTTCCCGCTTACCCCGAGATTACGGTCGGTTTGAATTAGGGTCCCGATGGTTGGGCAATAAATTGACTATCGGCGGCATTATGCGCTATTACGGCAAAAGTACACGGGCGACGACTGAGGAGGAATTTGTTGACGGGACAACCGGTGCCAATACCTACTCTTCACACCAAATGGGCAGAAGGGTGATCAAAAAAACAGAAAGCATCAACAGACAGCCGCTGATTTTTGATTTCTATGCCAATTATGAACCGAAGAAAAACCTTATCCTTCGTTTCGACATTCAAAATGCGTTCAATAAGCGCTATATCGATCCTCTGGATTCCGCAAACGATGCCGCAACCCAGCGCTATTTCAGCGTATTTGAAAGAAAAGGTGGTTTAGATGATGAGGAAGTCGAATGCGATGCCAACGGTTTATGCAATGGCAAATATGGCGGCACGACACGCTCCGTCTTGAATAACTATGCGCGCGGCAGGACTTTGCTGTTTACCATCAGTTATAAGTTCTAAACCTATCCATCAGCATTCTTCATATTGCACTGATTAAAAAGCCGGTAAACGCAATGTTTTCCGGCTTTTTTCGATATATCCTCAAAATTTTCTTCATCTATACACAACAAAAAAACCTGCCCTTGCGGGCAGGTTTTCAATAATGACGGAGATTACAGGCCGCTCAGACGGGCAGTATCGTGTGCAATCATCAATTCTTCGTTGGTAGGAATCACAACGGCAACAGCTTTGCTGTCGGCAGTGGTAATCACACCAGCATTACCGAAACGGGCTTTTAGGTTGGCTTCTTGGTCGATGTACAGACCGAGGAAGCCCAAGTAGCCCAATACGCGTTCGCGGATGATGTCGGAGTTTTCACCGATACCGCCGGTGAAGACCAATGCGTCCAAACCGCCTGCCGCGACTGTCATGCTGCCGATGTATTTAGCCAAGCGGTAGATGAACATTTCCAAAGCCAGTTTGGCGCCTGGATGACCTTTTGCAGCTTCTTCTTCGATGGTACGGCAGTCATTGGACAAACCTGAAATACCGAGCAGACCTGATTTTTTGTTCAGCATGTCGGTGATTTGGGCGATGGTCATGTTGGCATTTTCAGCCAAGAAGCTGAAAACTGAAGGGTCGATATCGCCGCTGCGGGTACCCATGACCAAACCTTCTAGCGGAGTCAGACCCATGCTGGTATCGCGTGATTCGCCGTTGGCGACGGCGGTAATAGATGCGCCGTTACCCAAGTGGGCAATCACCATGCGCAGGTCTTTTTTGTCTTTACCGAGGAAACGGGCGGTTTCATCAGAAACGTAGCGGTAGCTGGTACCGTGCGCGCCGTAGCGACGCAAGCCGTATTTTTCATACAATTCATGTGGAACAGCGTAGGTGTAGGCATGTTCCGGCATGGTTTGGTGGAAGGCGGTGTCGAATACGACAACGTTAGGCAAACCTTTGAAAATGCTTTGTGCGGCACGCAGACCCAAAAGGTGGGCCGGGTTGTGCAGGGGAGCGAGCGGGATACATTTTTCGATGCCAGCGATAACTTCGTCGTCAACGAGGATGGATTCGCTGTACAGTTCGCCGCCGCTGACGACGCGGTGACCGATGGCGCCGATGCGGCTGTCGAGGCCGTGGGCTTTGAGTTCTTCCATCAGGGCTTCAACTGCGCCGGTGTGGTCGGGCTTGGCAGACAGGTCAACTTTGTGTTTTTCACCGTTGAATTTAAAGGTAATGTAGGCATCAGGCAGATTGAGCTTTTCTGCCAGGCAGCTCAGCAATACTTCGCCGCTGTCGTTATCCAATACGGCACCTTTGAGGGAAGAGCTACCGCAGTTCAAAACCAAGATTAATTTTTGTGACATTTTTATGCTCCTTGAGGTTTCAGACGGCATTTTTGTCGGGACCTTACTGCGGCTCCGGCTATGTTGCACCCCTTGTGGGACGTAGTGGGTAGCGGTCTGAACAGATTAACAAAGTAAACGTCGTATTCTAACAAAAAATGTAATCGGCTGCTTGACTTAATATTTGATGTAAAATGGACGGAATTTTATTTTAGGCCGTCTGAAAAAATGACGACGGTTTTGAAAATTTACCGATATGCATTATTTCAGTATCCACACTCAAGACGGCGAACACGCCGGATTTTTCATTATGCTGGCAGACGATGAATCGCAAAATCCGCCGCAAAGCGGACGCTTTGTAATCAAGCTGCAAAGTGAAGACGCAGCCGAAGCGGCGGTATTGTCGCCTTTTGAGCAAACCGATATCCCGCAATACTGGCGCGTGGTTAAAGACCGTATCGAACTGTTTTTTGACGATAAAAATATCGGTTCGTTGCGCAACGAATACCTGACCATTAGCGGTAAAACCTTTATCCTGACCGATTTGACCGGAGCGATGTAATGGAAAGTATGTTTATCCTTGTCCCCATCAGCATTATTTTGGCCTTCATCATCGGCTGGTTTTTCTGGTGGTCGGGTAAAAACGGACAGTTTGACGACCTTGAAGGACCTGCGCACCGCATTTTGATGGATGACGACTCCACTGAAAAACTGATCGAAAAAGACGAAGACAAAGAATCCAAACAATGAGCCTTAAAAAAGACAATCTGAATTTCCACACGACCCGCCGTTTTGCGCCGCTCTTTGGGACGCAGTTTTTGGGCGCGTTGAACGATAATATGTTCAAAACCGCATTATTCGTGATGATCAGTTTTTACGGTTTGGGTAAAAACGACTTTCTGCCGCCCAGCCAAATGCTGAATTTGGGCGCAATGCTGTTTATTCTGCCCTACTTCCTGTTTTCCGCACTGTCAGGACAGCTGAGCAACAAATTCGATAAAGCCGTTTTAGCGCGCTGGATCAAGCTGTTGGAAATCATCATTATGGCAGTGGCAGCATATGGCTTCTATATTCAATCCGCGCCTTTGCTTTTAATCTGCCTGTTTTGCATGGGTACGCAATCGACTTTGTTCGGCCCTCTGAAATATGCCATTTTGCCCGATTACCTCAACGACAAAGAGCTGATTATGGGCAACAGCCTGATTGAATCGGGTACGTTTATCTCCATTTTGCTCGGCCAAATTTTGGGCACCGCAGTCGCAGGTGTTCCGCCGTATATTGTTGGTGGTTTGGTGTTATTGGTCGCTATCGGCGGCTCGATGACCAGCCTGTTTATGCCGTCTGTACCCGCTAAAATGTCGGACACAAAAATCGAATGGAACATCATTAAAGGCACGAATTCACTGATTCGTGAAGCGGCGGCCAATCGTCCCGTATTCACTTCCATCATTGGTATTTCATGGTTTTGGTTTATCGGCTCGGTTTATACCACCCAACTGCCAACGTTCACGCAAATCCATTTGGGCGGCAACGATAATGTGTTCAACCTGATGTTGGCGCTGTTCTCCATCGGTATCGCCATCGGCTCGGTGTTATGCGCCAAACTCAGCCACGAACGCCTGATTTTGGGCTTGGTTACCATCGGCACTCTGGGACTGACGGTCTGTGGATTATTGCTGGTGTGGCTGACCCAAGGCCAACGTTTTACCGAATTAAACGGCATTATTTGGTTTTTATCGCAAGCCCAAACGTATCCGATTATGCTCGTGATGTCGGCCATCGGCTTTTTCGGCGGCTTCTTCTCCGTACCGCTCTACACTTGGCTGCAAACTGCCAGCAGCGAAACCTTCCGCGCCCATGCTGTTGCCGCCAACAACATCATCAACGGCGTGTTTATGGTGTCGGCTGCCATTTTGAGCGCGGTTTTGCTGATGTTGTTCAACAGCATCACGCTGCTGTATTTGATTGTTGCCGTAGGTAATATTCCGTTGATTGTTTACCTCATCAAACGGGAATCGAAATTTATCGGGGATTTGACCGCTTTGTTGAAAAGCAGCAAATAAGGCCGTCTGAAATGTCTCCCCACCATGCACATTTTCACTATTCAATCGCGTGGACAGCTTGTGCATAAATCAGATTACTGTCTGATTTAACATTAAAAAACAGGACTGACTAAATTTTAAGTACAACTTTACTACCAAACAAAATGCACATTTTCCCCAAACAAGCGTGTGCAAAGGCTGTGAATAAGTAAGCTTAATAATTGATATTTCAAAGCAAAAAGATACTTGATTAATTTTTAAGCAGTTTATTAAAGGCCGTCTGAAACCTTTTTCAGACGGCCTGAGAGTATAATAACCACCTACCTTATAGTTCCCAAACGATATGATTTACCCATGGCATGAAACCCAATGGCAACAGCTCGCCGCCCATTGGCAAAACCGACCCAACGCTTGGCTGTTTACCGGCAAAGAAAATACCGGCAAAACCGAGTTTGCCCGCTTTGTCGCGCAGGCATTGCTGTGCGAATCGCCCAAGTCCGGCCATGAACCCTGCGGCGAGTGTGCTTCGTGCCATTTGTTCAGCCAAAACACCCATCCCGACTTTTACGAACTCACGCCGGAAATGCCCGAAGGCGAGGCAACAGGACGCAAACTCCTGCAAATCAAAATCGATGCCGTGCGCGATATTGTGGAAAACATTTACCTGACCGCTGTCCGCGGCGGACTGCGCGTGGTATTGGTGCATCCGGCTGAAAGCATGAACACACAGGCGGCAAACGGTTTGTTGAAAGCTCTGGAAGAGCCGCCGCAACACGTCGTTTTCCTGCTCGTTACCCATGCGCGCGACAAACTCCTGCCTACCATCAAAAGCCGTTGCCGCCAGATGGTGCTGCCCTCGCCTACCCATGAGCAGGCTGCGGCATACCTGCGCCAACAGGGTGTGGGAAATGCTGAAGCCTTGTTGGCATTTCACAGCGGCGCACCTTTATTCACGCCGACTCCCGAATTGGACGCATTACGCGAAGAGTTGCTGACTCTGCTGGCCGCACCGCGCCTGTTAGCCATACTCGACTACGCCGCCGCGTTCGACAAACAAAAACAACCGCTGGCCGTTTTCATCGACTGGTTGCAAAAGTGGCTGATGGATGTCGGCTTGGCACAACAAAGCATGGCGCCGCTTTATTATCCGCACCATGCCCAAGCCCTGCTTCAGACGGCCTCTAAAACCGATTCACGCAAACTGTTTGCCCTATTGGGCCGTCTGAACGCGCTCAACCCTTACGGATACCATACCTTGAGTGTTAAAATGCAGCTTGAGTATCTGCTTATCGAATATTTAGATTTTTGGCAAAACAAACCCTAACAGGTAATCAATGATGAATAAAAAAGACATTCCGGCGAAGATGTTGGCCTTGCAACTCAAAGACCCCAATCTGTTGTACAACTGCTATATGCCGTTTTTAGAACACGGCGGCCTGTTCGTACCGACCGATGACGTATTCTCACTAGGCGAAGACATCCTCTTGGCCGTCGAAATCGCCGACTATCCCAAACGCTTCCTGCCAACTAAAGTCGTTTGGATCAATCCGGCGCGCACCTCGGCCCATCGCCCCAAAGGCGTAGGCCTTGCATTCTCCGAACACGAAAGCTGCCTGCAGGCAAAAAACCTGATCGAAGCCGAGCTTGGCCCGCGCCTGCGCAGCGACCGCACTACTTTTACCCTGTAATACCATGTATTTAATCGATTCACATTGCCATCTCAACTTTGACGGCTTAAAAGACCGCCTGCCCGAAGTCTTTGCCAATATGGAAGCGCAAAGCGTCAAACAGGCGCTTGCCATCAGCGTCAGCAAACAAAGTTTTGCCGAAGTCTTCGACATTGCTCAGGCAAATGACCACATCTACTGCACCATCGGCATACATCCCGACAGCCAAGAAGCAGAAGAATTTACCATTGCCGAAATGGTAGAGGCCGCCAAACATCCGAAAATCGTCGGTATCGGCGAAACCGGTTTGGACTATTACTGGTGCAAAGGCGATTTGTCATGGCAACATCAACGCTTTGCCGACCATATCCAAGCAGCCAACGAAAGCGGCCTGCCCGTTATCGTCCACACGCGCGATGCAGCCGAAGACACGTTGCGGATTTTGAAAGAATGCCACACTAATTCCGGCGTGATTCATTGCTTCTCTGAAGACATCGCCTTTGCCAAAGCCACTTTGGATTTAGGGTTATACATCTCCTTCTCCGGCATTGTGACGTTTAAAAACGCACCGCTGATTCAGGAAGCCGCCAAATACGTCCCAGCCGATAGAATCTTGGTAGAAACCGATGCACCCTTCCTCGCGCCGGTTCCCAAACGCGGCAAACAAAACGAGCCGTCCTACGTCCGCTATACAGCCGAATTCGTAGCCAATCTGCGCGGCGAGAGCTTGGAAACATTGGCACAAAACACCAGCGACAATTTCTACCGCCTGTTTAAGAAAGTACCTGACAGCCGTCTGAACAACGGCTAGTTCTAAGGCTTTCTACCACCGGTTCTGCCTCAAACGCAGCGGCAAACTCAAAATGGCTCAAGACAGAAACGACAACAAAATCGGCTTGCGCTATCTTCCGAACGGCCGGACCTTTAAAGAATGGGAATATTTCCATCAACACAATAAATGAATTTAAATTCAAAATATTGCTTTCCTAAGCCCAGCAAAGCTCAAGGCCGTCTGAAAGTATTTTCAGACGGCCTCTTGCTTATTTTACCGATAGGATGTAAAACCTATCCTTCGAAATAAACGGTTCATCGAAACCGTACACCCATCGACACAATATGGACACGAACTCCGAAATGCACACCCACTCTAATTTTTACGCCATGTTGACAGCCGCCTGCCAAAAAAACGGTAAAGGCACGGTCATTTTCAACGACAAAGAAAAAATCAGCTATTCCTCCCTCAAACACGAAGTAGAAACCGTCGCCGCCTATCTGCAACACGAAGGCGTACAATATGGCGACAAGGTCGCCCTTGTCGTTTCCAACTCTCCCGAATTTATTGCCGCCTATTTCGCCATTACTTCCATCGGCGCAGTAGCCGTCCCACTCAACGTCTTTTTGAAAAGCGAAGAATTTTCCTACATCCTCAATGACTGCGACGCACACTTTATGTTCGCCTCCGCGCCGTTGGCCAAAGAACTCAAAAACATCAAAGCCAAAACCAAAGTCCGTAAAATCATCTGGATTGGCGAAACCCAAGCCGCCAGTGGCGAAGACAGCTATTTCGATGCCGCACGCACATTCCCCGGCAAGCCGAATCTGAGCCGTCAGCCGTCTGTCAACGATTTGGCGCACATTATCTACACCTCCGGTACAACCGGCCATCCCAAAGGCGCATTAATCAGTTACAGCAACCTGTTTTCCAACCTTTCGGGCATCGAACAAATTTTCCAAATTTCAAGCAAAGACCGCTTCGTCGTCTTCTTGCCGATGTTCCACAGCTTTACGCTGACTGCCATGGTTTTGCTGCCGATATATCAAGCCTGCTCGATTATTTTGGTCAAATCCGTCTTCCCGTTCTCCAACGTGTTGAAACAGGTTTTGCTCAAACGCGCTACCATTTTCCTCGGCGTACCGGCTATTTACACCGCCATGAGCAAGGCCAAAATTCCTTGGTATTTCAGATGGTTCAACCGCGTCCGCCTGTTTATCAGCGGCGGCGCGCCTTTGGCCGGACAAACCATTGACGACTTCAAAGCCAAATTCCCGCGTGCCAAATTGCTGGAAGGCTACGGCTTGAGCGAATGCTCGCCCGTCGTGGCCGTCAATACGCCCGAACGCCAAAAAACCGCCAGCGTCGGCGTCGCCCTGCCCGGCCTGACCGTGAAAGCCGTCGATGACGAATTGGTCGAAGTGCCGCGCGGCGAAGTGGGCGAACTGATCATCAAAGGCGGCTCGGTCATGCAAGGCTACCTCAATATGCCTGACGCCACAGATGAAACCATCGTCAACGGTTGGCTGAAAACCGGCGACTTTGTCACCATAGACGAAGACGGCTTCATCTTCATCGTCGACCGCAAAAAAGACCTAATTATCTCCAAAGGCCAAAACGTCTATCCGCGCGAAATCGAAGAAGCCATCTACAAACTCGAAGCCGTGGAAGCCGCCGCCGTCATTGGCGTGAAAGACCAATACGCCGATGAAGAAATCATTGCCTTTATCCAACTCAAAGAAGGCATGAAGCTGGAAGAAGCCGAAGTCCGCAGCCACCTGCGCGGCCTGTTGGCAAACTTTAAAATCCCCAAACAAATCATCTTCCAAGACGAGCTGCCGCGCAATGCCACCGGCAAAGTGTTAAAACGCAAACTCAAAGAACAGTTTCAAGACTAAACCGCTGTTTCAGACGGCCTCTTGATTCATGCAGGCCGTCTGAAAACAACCTGTATTCCACAAACCTTTTCAGACGGCCACAACCATGACGACACCTATACTCGAAATCGAAAACCTAAACGGCTCCTTTCCGAGCAAGCAAGTCCTGCACAATATCAACCTGACCTTGCAACCCGGCCGCAAGCTGGCATTGGTTGGTGAGAGCGGCAGCGGCAAAACCGTATTGTCGCAAGGCATTATGCGCCTCAACCCGATGGTTAGCTTTGAAGGCCGTCTGAAATATTGCGGAACCGACCTGCTGACCCAGTCCGAACGCGCCCTGCAAAAGCTGCGCGGCTGCGAAATCGGCATGGTGTTTCAAGAACCCATGACCGCCCTCAACCCCGTGATGCGCGTCGGCGAACAAATCGCCGAAGTCCTGACCCTGCATTTGGGTTTGGATAAAAAACAGGCATGGGCGCGCGCCATCGAACTCCTAGACGAAACCGGCATCCACCAGCCCGAGCAAAAAGCCCAGGCTTATCCGTTCCAACTTTCCGGCGGCCAACGCCAGCGCGCCATGATTGCCATGGCCGTATCCGCCCAACCCAAGCTCCTGATTGCCGACGAACCGACCACTGCTTTGGACGTTGCCGTTCAAGCCCAAATCCTCGACCTGCTCTCACGCCTGCAGGAAGAACACGGCATGACCATGCTCTACATTACGCACGACTTAAACCTCGTGCGCCGTTTTGCCGACGATGTCGCCGTTATGCGTAACGGCCGCATCCTTGAAACCGGCAAAGCAGCCGAAGTCTTCGCCAATCCGCAGCACGAATACACCAAAATGCTGCTCAACGCCGGCACAACGCGCCGAGTGGCCCCCTTGCCTGAAAACCCGGCCACCGTACTTAAGGCCGAGCACGTCGCCTTTTCCGTCAAAGAATCGGACGGTTGGTTTAAAAAACGCGACAAAACCATTCTCAACCCCATTTCTTTCGACCTCAAATCCGGCGAAACCTTAGGCATCATCGGCGAAAGCGGCAGCGGCAAAACCACACTGGCCAAAGCCGTTATGCACCTTATCGATTCCGAAGGCAGCCTGATTGTCAACGGCGAACCATGGAAACACGAATTGAGACGCGAAATCCAAATGGTGTTCCAAGACCCGTTCGGCGCATTCAATCCGCGCATGAACGTCTTCGATACCGTTTCCGAAGCCTTACGCGTGCACGAACCTGAAATGCCGCGCGAAGAAATGCGCCGCCGCGTCGAAGAAGTCCTCAAACAAGTCGGCCTGCCCGAAGACGCACTCGAACGCTATCCGCACGCATTTTCCGGCGGCCAACGCCAACGCCTCGCCATCGCCCGCGCCATCATTGTCCGCCCGAAAATCCTCGTATTGGACGAACCAACCAGTGCGCTCGATGTCCAATGGCAACAACAAATCCTTGAATTACTCAGCGGCCTGCAAAAAGAATACGGCCTCGCCTTCATCATCATCAGCCACGACCTCGCCGTCATCCGCGCCATTTCCCACCGCGTGATGGTGTTGAAAGACGGTCAAGTCGTTGAAGAAGGCGAATGCGAAAGCGTATTTGCCAATCCGGCCAGCGACTACACACGTCATTTGATTGCCCACTCCGGCCACATGGTCCAAGAGGCCGTCTGAATCTTTAAGGATTACGATAGACGCATTTCAAAAAAACTATTACCGAGTGGCGGCACTTGAAATTTTCCCAGTCTGCCACTATCCTGAACAACATATTTATCGATCCCCATTCAAAAGGAAACAAACATGAGCAGCGAATTGATTATCCACGCCAGCGATGCCAGCTTCGAACAAGACGTTTTGAAATCCGACGTACCTGTATTGCTGGACTTCTGGGCACCATGGTGCGGCCCTTGCAA
>NZ_JBQCWZ010000005.1:0-72829 GCF_051956895.1 Neisseria sp. P0021.S006 | reverse complement strand
CCAACGGTATCTTGCACGTTTCTGCCAAAGACAAAGGCACCGGCAAAGCGGCCAACATTACCATCCAAGGTTCTTCAGGTTTGAGCGAAGAAGAAATCGAACGCATGGTGAAAGATGCCGAAGCCAATGCTGAAGAGGATAAAAAACTGACTGAATTGGT
This sequence comes from Neisseria sp. P0021.S006, assembly GCF_051956895.1. Taxonomy (NCBI): domain Bacteria; kingdom Pseudomonadati; phylum Pseudomonadota; class Betaproteobacteria; order Neisseriales; family Neisseriaceae; genus Neisseria; species Neisseria sp. P0021.S006. The sequence continues at coordinate 72,669 of NZ_JBQCWZ010000005.1, read as the reverse complement.
CGCTTCTCGCAACCAAGCTGAAGCCCTGATTCATTCTGTGAAAAAATCTCTGACTGACTACGGCGATAAACTCGACGCTGCTGAGAAAGAAAAAATCGAAGCTGCGTTGAAAGAAGCTGAAGAAGCAGTTAAAGGCGACGACAAAGCCGCTATCGATGCTAAAGCCGAAGCTTTGGGTACAGCCAGCCAAAAACTGGGCGAAATGGTTTACGCTCAAGCGCAAGCCGAAGCACAAGCAGGCGAGGGCGCACAAGCCGAGTCTTCTGCTAAGAAAGACGACGACGTTGTAGATGCCGACTTTGAAGAAGTAAAAGACGACAAAAAATAATTGATGCCGTCTGAAAAAAGCGCGAATCGAAAGGTTCGCGCTTTTTGTCGTTTGGGGAATGTGTAAAGACGCTTTGTCAAAATTGACGGTAAACTTTCAAAACCTTATTGCGTCATTGTGTTGCCATACTTCTATTGTCGAATTTTGAACAGATTTCGCCGACATCTGACAGCAGCTGACAGTTAAAGCCATTAATATTTGACCATCGCTTGAGTGCGAATAAATTCTTATTTTCACCTCAAATCGACCCCTTGAAAGAAGATAAATATGAAAAAACTGATTCAAATAACCTCTTTGATGGTTGCGGCTGCCGGCTTGGTATTGGCTCCTGTCGCTTCTGCACACGGCAAACACGAAATGCATCCGAAACAAGAACGTATGCACAAAAAAGCCAAACCGCAAAAAATGAAAAAACCTGCACCTAAAGCCAAACACCACGCAGCCAAGCCTAAACATCATCAAGAGCATCGCCACGACCATCATTAAGATGAATCCTCAACAATAAATAAGGCCGTCTGAAACCCAAACATCAGTTTTCAGACGGCCTTCGGTTTATCTGTCAAATAGCGCTTTGCCGTTTTTCTTGTGCCAAACGGGTCGGCTCCAGCCAGGCAATGTTTCTTTCTGCCAGCGCATCGCGCCAATAATCCAGTTTGGTATCCAAATCTTCAGAGAAACTGCCTTGATTCAAAAGTTGAATGATAACGCCGCCGTTCGTAGCTTCGGCCAAGCGGCTGATTTGACGCAAAATACCGCGATCGGGAACAGTTTGCGTGCGTACGCCGATGAGAAGTTGCGCCGGAGTTTGTTTCAATTCGGCTTCCAATTGTTCCAAATCTTTTCTGCCGGCGGCAACGCCTTTGTCTATCCACTCTTGCGCCAAAACGCCGGAAAACCAAAGCGGTTCAGGCCATTCCGTTTCCAGTGTAACTGCCCATTTGGGCGCATTATTCAGCGTAATTTTAGATGAAACGGGAACGATGTTTTCCTGAAAATCATCGGCATCAACAATCTTCGTTTGCCATGTGCGGAGAATGTTTTGATAGTAGGGCTGATTCAAATCCAAACGTTCGCGTAGGGTTTTTAAAGTAATCTTGCAAGCCAGCCAAGCAAGCAAGCGCGGCAGAATGCCATAGCAGATAATGCTGCCGATGAGTAAACCCGCCCAAGCGCGCGCATCTTCGATATGGTTGTTCAGACGGCCTGCAATCACAGCCTGACCGTCTGGAACAGGAAAGCCCAAACGTTCCGGCAGCCATGACAAAGCCTCAACCGTTTTCACCAATGCCGTATTACTTAAAAGCGTACTTTCCCAGTTGAACGTATATTGACGCACCAAAAGCAGCAGCAAAACAGAAACCAACATTCCCGACAGCGTGCATAGCCACAGACCGTGTGAAGTTGCACCAATCAGCCAACGCGTTTGCGGTTTGCGCCATTCATCCACATAAAGCCGCAAAATTGCCTGATTGACAGGATCTTTGCCTCGGAACCAAGTTGCCGGACTGCTGATAAAGTGCACATTTTTCAAATGCAGGAATAAAGTCGCCAGCCACACCAGCAGCATGACTGTATTCATGCCCAAAATCCCGGCCAATACCAGAAAAAAGTTCAGCCCCTGATTGTCCATCAAAAGATAAGTACTGGAAAAACCGACCGTAAACAACAACGTCGCCGCAACAATCCAAAGCCAAAACGAGCCTGTCTCCACCTGTTGCAACACATATTTCAAATGCTGGTCGCGGTCAATAATTTGGGCACGGTGTATCAGTTTTTCCTCGTTGCCGCCATCAATATGTCGCAACGCTTCCGTCGCCTGAACGGGATCTCCCGGAAAAATATAGGCACGTTCTTCAAGGATACGGACCAATTCGACAAGTTTTTGCGATGGATTCAACATAAATGATAGGCCGTCTGAAAGATAAGTGGAAACGTCTGTTATACCCCCAAATAAACCCCTTTTTTGCAAAGGTCAAAAAATTAAAAGCAGTTTTGATTTTGAATAGGGTATATAGTGGAATAGATGTAAAAAAAGCAGCCCGAAAGCTGCTCATTTTGAGTGTGGTGCGGACGGAGGGACATGAACTAAAGAGATAATTCATTGTTTTATATTATAAAAATAATAAAGCAATTCAAATATCCCCACAAATATCACCACATTTTGCAAAGGTCAAAAAATAATTTAGCAGTCTAGTGCCGGTCATTATAACTTTTTTTGGTGCGTGTTGTTATTTGAGTGATTAGGCCGGCGGCTTCCATCTCAAATTTAAAACGCTATATATATATATACAAAATGCACTGGTTACTCTGGTTACTTGGTTACCAGCCCCTAAAAACCTTTATAAATCAACGATAATGCGGTAACAAGTTATGCTCTTGTCATTGGTTACCAGTGCCGGTTAAGTGGTTACCCGCCGCCTTTTGCTTTCTTTTCATGGACTTGCAAAAATCTAGGGACTGCGTTATTACGCGCGCGCGCGTATTGGTGTCGAAATTATTTATTCCACTGCCTGCCTTTTGGGTAGATATGGCGTAAATAGACTAAAATTGCGCTGTAAACGTGTTTCATTGATTGGGTAGCAACTGTATTTTTGCCAGACGGGGTGAAAAATACAGTTGCTACACCTTGGTTTTAAAGAACGCGGTTAGCGAGGATGCAGGCTACGGCTTACTTTTTTTTGTTGTGTGCTTTAAGCCATTTTTGCATTTGTTCAATTTCCGCTTGTTGTGCGTTAATAATATCCTCAGCAAGCTTACGCATTTCAGGATCCTTTCCGTATTTTAATTCAACTTCCGCCATTTTTACTGCGCCAATATGGTGTGGCAGCATACCTGCTGCAAAAGCAACATCAGGATCTTTATATTGCGCAGCTGCCATCATGTCTTGATTCATTTGATCCATACCTTGCATTAATTCTTGTTGCATTGCAGAACCTGTCGACATTTGCATATTCATGTGTGCTTGATGCGGTTGCTCATTAGCTTGGGCATAATTTGAAATTGCAATAGCGCTAAGTGTGATAAAAGTCATAAGTTTTTTCATGTTTTTCGCCTATGTGATAACTAAAGGAACACAAATCATAAACTTTGACCTAGGGTTAAAGTCAATATTTATTTCGATACACAAGGGTTGGTATAAGGAAAGGGGCAAACAGTCCTAATTTTTGAAATTTAGGGGCTTCCTGTTGATTTTATGCTTTCTTGGTTGGTCTGCCTGAATGTTTGGACGTAAAAAAGCCCGCCATTGTCGGTAATAGCGGGCTTGCTCTTGGTTATTCGTCAAAGTCGGGCGGGGCTTCTCCCATCAAAACATAGAATCGGCTTGCACTGCCGTTGCGTTTGCGCTGGTGTTGCCATCTGCCGTTATCGGCTTTTTTTAACCATTCGTGATCATGTAGGACTTCACACACTTTACGCAGGCTATATCCTTTACAGACTTCATTTTCAAAGGTAAAGGGGATTATCCAATATTCATCTATGCTTCCCTCTTGTTTCCGATAACCTGCGTGATTTTGGTTTGTGGTTTGGGCGTTCCAGTCTGAAAAGCGCATAGATAGGGCGTTAACGTCCATAAAGGCGGTTACTTGCTCAATGATTCGGCGGTCTTCGCGGTTTCCTGTGCCGTTTTCTTCAAGCCATTCATTGAAACACTGCCTTACTCCTGCTTCTCCTGCTCCTTGTCTCATGCCGGTAATAGGGGCGGCATATTCCAAGACGGCGGCCAAAAGGGCGAAGCGGCGGGCAATTCTTCGCGCCTGTCCCTCCATTGGTGGTAAGGTCTCAAGGAATCGGGCGCGGCTAGCTTCTACGGCTTGGGCGGCGGCTTCTTTTCCATCTTTGAGGATTTGGCGGATAAGGGCGCGGCCTGCTGTTCCTCGTTGCTTGGCTGTGGCTTGGTTGATATGCTCCGACAGTTTCGCGCCATCTGCGAAGCCGTGTAACGTGTCGTAAATGCCATATCTTGCCTCTGCTTGTATGTCAGGCAATCTAACATGGTTACCCGCTTTCCATTGGGCGCGGTCTCCTATCAGGCTTTCCGGGTTTATTTCGCCGGTCGAAAGTATCAGATTGCGCCATGTTTTCTGTCTGCGGTTGCCGCCATCTTTTGCGCCCTGTGTTTTTGAAACGCCGTTGATAACGCTGTAAACCATTTGCGGGATTTTTCGGGGGTCGGCTGTTTGCCCGATTTCATCTAACACTAGCAAGCCATCATTACGGGCTAAAGCTAAATTCTGTAAGCCAAGCGGGGTAGTGTCCCAATTGCCTTTAGTGGTTTCAGGGTCTCCCCATACACTCAAGGCAAGCCGCGCGGCGGTTGTTTTGCCTTTTGAGGAATCGCCCGCTAAATGGAAACCGCCTCCCTCTTCGTTCAAAAGTGCCAAGAATGGCGCGGCCATGCTTAAACCTAAAGCAAGGCATAGGCGGCTATTGTTCTCTGCGTATCGCGCGGCCTGTTCCTGCCATTTCTTGAGGCTGCCTTTTTCTGTGTAACCGTCTTTTTGGCTGTTGTCTCCGTTGTATAGAATATTTGCGCCGTCTGCGTTAACGGCTTCCCCGCCTGCCAGTATGTAGGCTTCCCCGTTCCACCCGGCGCGGTCGGTAATGGTAAAGGCCGCCTGGCTTCCCTCTTTCTGCAAATAGTCTGCCAGTTTTTCCCTTTTTGCCCGCCCGCTCATGATGACTAGGCCGAAATTCTGCAAACGCTGCCAGCCTTGAACTGTGCCGATTTCTGCTTGTGGTAGGGCGGCGGTTTTATGCCGGCGTGTGATTTTGTCTTTAAACTTGATAATCTGATAATACGCGCCGTCATTGTCTTGCCCCGTGCCTATAATGTCGATAGGGTCGGAAAGAAATAGCGGCTCTGCTTCGATAATATCGCCGTCTTTGTCGGTTCTAACGTTTACCCACCATACGCCCCGATTATCGATTTCAAAGTGAGGGCGTGGGCGGAATGGCTCGGCATTTTCAAGGTTGTAATCGTTGGTGCTTTCCTGCTTCGCTGTTTCGGTATTTTTCATGCTGTCTGTCCTCCGAAATGATTGTCTGATTGCTTCTTCTCGTTCAGCTCGTCCAGTGCGTCATAGCCTGGCGTTTTGCTTTGCCATATGCTCGCCTTGATTCCCTGCTTAATGGCTCGCATTGCCAAGTCATAAGCGGCTCTGTAACCAACGGGGCGGGGCGTGTCGTTATCGGCAGTAATTGCAATTTCTTTTATACCGTTCGGAAAGTGAAAATTAGTCATGCCGCTTGTACTTAAGGCTGCGTATAAGCCCCAATCGTAAGCCTTGTACAATTCACGGGCGGCAAGGGCGGTTTCTATGCCCTCTGCAATGACAAGACGGCCATTTTCAGGAATCGGGAACAAGTGGACGGCTTGCCCCGATATGCTGCCTTTCTTACGGCTTCTCATTTTCTTTGCCGGTAATGTTTCGCCCGTTTCAGGGTGTTTGATTGCCAGTTTCTGATAGCGCGGGGCGTGTAGTCCGTCCTCTCCGCATGGCTTGTCATAGCTAGGCTGTAAATAGGTTAGGTGTAAGCCTTGTAGCTCTTCGTCCATATCGCGGATAGCGCAAACCATACAGGGGAAACGGCCAAGCAAAAGCGGCTTATTCGCGCCCGTTGTCCAATAGTCTTTTTCAGGTAGAAAACGGACGTTTTCGGGCAAATGCGCCATGTCCAAACCGCGTGATTTCAAATACTGGATAACAGGGGAATCGGGGCGGATAGGTTCTGTGCTTCTCCACAATTCGGCCAGTTTCTCGATTTGGTCTTTTTCGGGGCATGGTTGCGCTTGTGGGTGTTTGGGCGGTATCGGCAAAGGGTCTGCATTATCCATGCCTAAAACGCCTGAAACCTGCTTTAAGGCCGTCTGAAAATCACACCCGAAAAAGTGCATTACCAAGCCGAAACCATCGCCCGCGCCGTTGTTGTAATGGCTGCAAATGAATGTGCCGTTTCCGTCCTTGTCGTCATATCTGAAACGGTCTTTCCCTCCACACGCGGGGCAGGGCTGGTGTTTGTTTTTCAGGTATCGCGTGTCTATGCCTAATGCCGCGTGTATTTCCGGCCAGTGGTATTGTGCGGCGGCTTTAATGTCTTGATATGTTGGCTTCATTGCTCTGCCTCCTCTGTTACAGGTTCTAAAACGATTCCGGCTGTCGGGTCTGTTTCCCATATTGCGGGCGTTTCCGGCTCTAGTTGCTCCGTGTCGGCGTGGGCGGGCTGGTTACAGGCTCGGACTACCAAAGCCAAAAGCAACACCCAAAACACCAGCAAGGCGCGGTTTAAATACCGGCGGAAACGGTCTGATTTATTGGTCTGTTTCATGGTTTATCCTTTGCTATGCCTCCAGTGTTTCAAAACGTGAATCTAATAAAATCAATAAGTTATAAAAACACTAGGGCGAAGTTTGCCCTATGCCGTCTGAAATAGGCGGCATAAAGGCGGGTAAATTTCAGGGAATAGGTGGGCTTAACCGGCGTGGGTTACGCTGTAAGCAGCCCATTCTTTCAGGCCGTCTGAATCGTCAGGGCGCGGGGACGGGGTCAGTTTGAATGTATCCCGCAAGCTCGGATGACAAATCGAAAGATTCCAAGTTTTCCGCATGGGGGACTAGGGTTTGAATGACTGTGGCAAGTCGTGCCGTGCTTCCGCTCGCACTTATGGGGGTGTCGCGGACGGAATGGTCGGCCATGTTGTCGCAAATGGTGTCGATGATTGCGCCCGTATTGGCGATAAATTCGCCGCCGTAGTACAGCGCGTTCATAATGCGGTTTGCCAGCTCTAAGGGGATGGTTACCGTTTGGGCTTGATTTTGAATGGTTTGGATTTGGGTAGAAGTGCAAGATTGCATTTGAAATGCTCCTAATCGTAAAGTGAGATTTGAGAAATGCCCGAAATAGGGGGCGGTGCTCTCTCCTGCGATTAGTCAGGCGTGGACGTTGCCGTTACCACACACCGCCATAAACTTTGATACGCCGTCCAAAGCCTGTGGATAGGCTTCAAACGCCATAGGGGAAAATGGCGATAAAAAATCAGCGTTTACCCTGCTGATTTGGGCTAATCGTATTTGAGAGAGAAACTAAATTCTGCTTCTCAAAGCTCAATCTGTCAAATAGTTTTTTACGGGATTAGACGGCGTTATGCTTACTCTTTCCCGACACCAGCAAAGAAAACCGCCCGCATTTCACGGTCTCCCCGAATTGGTTTTGCACTTCTTCCATCACGGTTATGATTTCATGCCCGGCTCTGCGAAGCTCCATAATGCGTGTGTTATAGCTAAGTATGCCCATCTGTGCCAGCTCCCATGAAGTAACGCTCCCTTTTCTCAATCGAGCTAAAATGCGCTCTCTTTGGCTTGGCGTTTTGGCCTTAATACTGCTAGAATAATTTTTCATAATTTTTTACCTCTTAATTTGTTTGGCCGTCTGAATGTCCGTTCAGGCGGTTTTATTTTGTCTAAAGGGATAGATTCCCGCTGATTCTTCGCGCGCGCGCGTATTGCTACGAAAACTCCTACTCTTCACGCTTGGCGGCCAGTTTGTTGAGATACTCTTCAATCTCACTGGAAAGCCAGCCGGTAATATTTTCAGAAAGTTTGATAGGCTTAGGAAAATCAGGGCGGTGATGGCGGCTCTTAGGGTTTACCCAATTCCAGATAGTCGCTCGTGAAACACCCATAACGCGGGCGGTATCGTTTACTCTTAATACAGTGTTATTCATTGATTGCCTTTCTTAGTCGGGGTTATATGACAGGCAAAAGAATAGCCGCCTCTGTGGGCGGCTTCTAGGAAGTAGCTTGCTGATTTCCTGTAATAGCTAGCTGATTTCCTGTAATAGCTAGCTGATTTCATGAAATGAACTAGTTGATTTCATGTTTGATATACGAAAAAGCCCGCGTAATGCGGGCGGAGGATTATGCTATAGCAAATTTTGCAATCAGAAGCTTAACTTCCCTGCTGGCATATTGTGATGTTGAAGCCCCGGCAATGATACGCCCCAACAGTTGTTCGCTACATGGTGATTTCACGGAGAATATCCCTTCGTGCACACGGTTTTCTATGTGTTCGACGGCATCAATCCTTGCATCACGGTAGCGGACATAACTGTCATGTTGGACAAAAGGATGTTCTCCCTGCCTGATGATGCAGGCATTATCATATGGGATATTTTCCCGGATAGAAGAAATGCCGACAGAAAGAACCTGCGGCTTATTCCCACGGTTGGGCAGAATACACGGATTGACTAGGATGGTAAATAAGTGTTGGTAGCTATTTGGACCGGATGGGATGAGTAGGCATTCTCCTTGCCTGCATTGCCACGATTGAGGCATACCGTCTCCTACCCGAAAGCGCGATTGATGTAAGCCTGTTCTTCCAGTCTTTCTACAATCGCTACGGCTTGTTCGTCATCATAACCAAGCACAGACAACAGTTTTTTGATGGGAATTGGGCGGCTTGAGCCGTGAGGGTCTTCCCATTCCGGGCATAACCCGTTGTGGGTCATGTTGCGCAGATCCCATGCGGAATAATGGCCGTAATTCTCCCAAACCGATTCCAGTACTTCCAAATCGGTTTCGGATAATGCCAATAAGTCTTCCTCGGGCGTCCGAATCATACTTGGATCGCGTAAGGCAAGCATTCTGTTTTCGCGGTCGCTAACCCACGTTGCCCATCCGTTTGGAACGGACTCATGTCCGCCGTTAATGAAATCCAAGGTCATGGAGAGTACCGGGCCATGCGGCATTGAAACCAATGCGTCACCTGTCAGGCCTTCTCCGAAGCGCAAAAAAGACTCACGTTCAGCCAAGTACATCAGCTTCATCAGCTTCAGTACTTCAAGCCTGCCGTTTGCCTTGTACAGCATGAAGGCGGCCGCTTGGGCAGCCTTTGGCTCTTGGAAAATGGTATCGTTGTGCGGTTTCATACTTTTAATTATATGCGGTTGTTTGTAAAGCAGGCAATCTAAATCTGGCACATTTCCGTACATTTTACATCTTTTCGATATATCTCAGCATATTCCTCAATCCGACACGAACCGTTTGTGTCGTTTCAGGTTCGGCGAGGTGTGAAAAAGCCCGCGTGTGCGGGCGGGTTGAATGGGGTGGGCTATGCCTGATTCATGGCGATCAGGGCGGCTTCTAGGAAGTAGCTTGCTGATTTCCTGTAATAGCTTGCTCATTTCATATTTTTAAAGTTGTCTATCCATTTAAGTATCGTTTTTTCTGTTGGCTCTCCAGGCGCGGGAATAACTCCTGAAGCAATTAAATCTCTTATCAATTTGTACAATGTCGTTTTGCCGCCCTTTTGTTTCAGAATATCTTGTTTTTCTTCTAGTAGCTCATTCACTGCTGTTATCGTGCCGGCTTTTTCGTAAGGGCTTTGCTTGGCGCGTCCTCCTTTTCGGGCAGCTTCTATAAGAGATTCATCCGGATTGGCTTCAAGTTCTATCGCTCCCAAAGAAGCGGTTATAAAGTTTGCAAGTCCTTGAAATTTATAAAACCTATCTTCGTAACTAAGGCCATCAAATTCTGTTACATAATCAAAAATGGCTTTTGCTGTAAAGAAATTCAGCATATTTACGGCTGTTTCCCAATCTGCATCATCAAGTATAAAGGATTCAAAAGGGTTTAGTTCCTCCAGATAATTATATGGCTGGTTATATTCCTCCTCATATCTTTTAATAGCTTCCAAACATTTTTGTTCAGTTCGTTCAATTTCTTTTATGCCTTTTATTATCCAGCCGAAAAATTCAGGCTGTTCTAAATGCTTGAAGTCATGGAAAGCCCTGATTACAACTCTTTCAGCGTTAAACCAATATATCCCCAATGCTTCATAGAACATTTTTGAGTTTTTTATTTGATAAATAGCGTTGTATTTTTCATGGTCAAGACAGGATTTATCATCGCTATCTGTACTAAAAAACATATGATCAATAGGATATTCATCTACCACGTCATTTATCTGCTCAATAGGTTTGTCATCTGTAAAGTCAGTCATTTGCTTATATCTCCTTTGTTGTAACCACAAAAAGGGCTTAGAAGTTTCACGCCTCAATGCTCAATACCGGCGGCCGTTGCGTGTTGCTCCGTGTCGGTATCATCTCTCACGTCCAAGCCAACCAACGAAAGCAAAACATCTAATGCACTGTATTTCATAGGGTTAATTTCTTTCTGTATAAAATGGTAACCAGTGGTAACCAGTTGGTAACCAGTAAATTTACGTTAACTGGTTACCGCTTTTTCTTTGTATTTATATTTATATTCATATAGTTATATTTGTTAAATTTTGTGGTAACCAGTGTAACCACTATATTTACTCACGCGCATAGGGAATTTTTAAACCGTCCTGCTCTCTTGGATCATCTGTAATGCCTGGTTGTATTGCTCCCGCAAATAGTCGCTATACCATTGCATAAACTCGATACGCTGGGGCATATACTCGGCCATGTAGGCGTATGAATCCTTTGTTTTATCTTCTTCAACGTGGGCAAGCTGAATCTCGATTGCGCCGCCGTTGAAGTTGTTTTCATAAAGCAAACTACTTGCTACTGCTCTGAAGCCATGCGGCGTGGCCTTGCCCTTGTAGCCTAGCTTCTCGTTAATGATTTTTCCTAGCGTGTTCTCGCTGATATGGCGGTTTACGCTGGTTCTACTTGGAAACATAAACCGGCTATGCCCTGTCAGCGTGTGTAACTCTTGTAGCAGCTCTATCGCCCAATCAGAAAGAGGAACACATAAAGCGGGCTTGGGCTTCATCTTTTCATGCTTCATTCTTTCAGCGGGAATGATCCAACGCTTGTTTTTAAAATCCACTTCTTGCCATTGCCCGCTGCGCAATTCGTTATTTCTCACAAACACCAGCATGATCAGCATGATGGCAATTTTGTTTTGCCGCTCTATGTTGGTTGCCAGTATCAAGCGGCGGTAAAACTCCGGCAATTCTTCACGGGGCAGGGCGGGTTTATGTTTGGTGGGTAAATTGGGAATGTGATTTTTCAACAGGCGGGCTGGGTTGTTTTCTGAAATTTCCAGCATGGCGGAATAGTCAAAAACCGCCCCGATCCAGCCCCTGATTTTGTCGGCGGTATCAGTAACGCCCCTTGCCATAATGTCATCAAGCAAGTTTTTGATGTGGGTTACCTTGATTTCATTAACGGGGATTTCTCCAATGACTGGGAAAACGTCATTTTTCAAATAACGCATGATCCGCTCGGCGTGGTGTTCTTTCCAGCGGGGCAAATTGTCCTTGTGCCATTGCTTGGCCAAATGCTCAAAAGTATTTAACAAGGCGGCTTGCTGGGCTGCTTTGGCTTCTTGCTTGGCTTTGGTAGGGTCTTGCCCTTGTGCAATCATGCGGCGGGCGTTTTCGGTGGCTTGTCGGGCTTCTACCAGTGAAACGGCTGGATATTTCCCGATAGTGAAGTCTTTATCTTTGCCATTCATGCGGTATCTCATGCGGAATATTTTCCCGCCCGCTGGCGTAATTTCAAGATATAGGCTGTTTCCGTCAAATAACTTAACTTTCTTTCCAGTGTTAGACGGTTTGGCAGCTTTAATTTGGCGGTCGTTTAGTGGCATTGTGGGGATGTTTTTCAGTGGTTTTGGCTGATTCCCTGAATCATACCCACAATTTGTGGTTTACTCAATTAAACGGCATTATTTGTATTAGACGATTAGAAAGCGGTTGAACGGCCTTAAGGCATTGATATTACTGGGATTGGTTGCCCGTGTTGGGCGAGATTAGACGAAAAAAAAGCCCCGTAAAGGGGTTGGGTGGTGCGGACGGAGAGACTCGAACTCTCACACCTCGCGGCGCCAGAACCTAAATCTGGTGCGTCTACCAATTTCGCCACGTCCGCACTAATTTGAACCGTGGATTATACACAAGATTAATGGGGGTGCAAAGTCTTGTTTGCTTGAATTTTTCGGCTTATCCCTTATATAATGGTTTATTCCGGCCGTCTGAAAGCAGGGTTTGTTTTCAGACGGCCTCAACTTTACTATTGGTGAGGAAGGGCAGATGCCTGCTTTATTGATTAAAGATTTTTTGCAGACGCAAGGTTTGAAGTTGTCTGCGGATGATATACATGTTGCTTATTTGACTGCCCAGGCTGTGATTAAAATGGGCAATGCTTCGGTTGAGCGTTCGATTTTGTGGCCGTCTGAAAATGGTTGGCAGTTGGCGGATTATGTCGATGCCGAACATGAATGGTTGCTGAAACAGATTTTTATGGCTTTGGACTCAGTTGCCGAGCGCACTGAGCATTTGAAAAGCGCAGCAGTTTATACAGCGTTTCCGAAAGATGGCGCGTTGTCGCTGGTTCGTCTGTGCCGCTGGGGCGTGCCGTTGGAAAATGTGATTCCAATCGACGAGCAGGCCGGACAGGCTTTTTTGGCTGTGCGTACGGCACAAAGCGGTTGGATGAATGTTTGTCAGAATGTGGCGTATTGGCAGGAAATTGGTGAATTGTCGAACGAACGCAATCATCCTGGTTTGAGTCAGATTTCTGTTCCTGTCTGTATGCCCAGCGGTGCGGTTTTGGGTGTGGTACATGCCGAGTTTGATGTCAAAGACGGCGCGCCCGATGAAGTATTGGTGGCTTGGATTGCCCTTGCCTTGGCGCTGTCGGATTCTTTGAAAAATCTGTTGGGCGTGGCTGAAAACGAGGAAGCGGAAAATGAGTAACGCGTTGAAGTTTGTCGCGTCATGCCGTTTGCCTACGGAATGGGGCGAATTTACCATGCACGGCTTTGAAGAAGAGGGCGGGCAGGAACATGTCGCATTGACGATGGGCGATGTTTCAGACGGCCTGCCTGTGTTGTCGCGTATTCATTCCGAGTGCTTGACCGGCGATGCTTTATTTTCGGTGAAATGTGATTGTGGCCCTCAGCTTCAAGCGGCGATGCAAGCCGTTCAGAAAGAAGGGCGTGGCGTTATCGTATATTTGCGCCAAGAAGGCAGGGGCATTGGTTTGATAAACAAAATCCGTGCTTATCGTCTGCAAGATCAGGGCTTGGATACGGTTGAGGCCAATGTAGCGCTCGGCCTTCCTGTTGATGCGCGCGACTTCACTTTGGCTAAGCAGATTTATGATTGTCTGCATATTCGGGAGGTCAGATTGTTGACCAATAATCCTGAAAAAATCCAAACGTTGAAAGATTCCGGCATTAATGTGGTCGAACGGATTGCATTACATGTCGGCGAAAATGTGGAAAATGAGCGTTATCTGCATACTAAAGCGGATAAATTGGGGCATTTGATTTTTGATTGATAGATAGGCATAACGGTGTTTTTTGCGATTAAATAAAATATTCTATATTCTTTCAATGGGATATATTTTTATTTAAATAAAAACCTTGCGCGTAGCCTGATTTTTTGATTTAATGTCGGCTTATCGGGTGATTAGCTCAGTTGGTAGAGCGTCTGCCTTACAAGCAGAATGTCGGCGGTTCGACTCCGTCATCACCCACCAAGTTTCCTTTCATTGTCTTTGACAGTGGATGCGCGGTGGTAGCTCAGTTGGTTAGAGTACCGGCCTGTCACGCCGGGGGTCGCGGGTTCGAGCCCCGTCCGCCGCGCCATTATTTAAAAAGCACTGATTATATCAGTGCTTTTTTATTTGTCTTAAAAACTCAATCAAGCTGCAAAAATAGAAATAGGGTAAGTAACGGGGTATGGAAATACTGTTTGACCTTAAATTCTGATGATTTTGAAAAAGGCCGTCTGAAACTTTTAACGTTTCAGACGGCCTTTAGTCTATTGAAACAATAGATTAGATATCCAATTCTGCCGTATCGCCTTCTTTTTCCATCCATGCGCGGCGGGCGGCGGCTTCGCCTTTGCCCATCAGTTTGACGAAGATATCGCGTGTTTCGTCATCTGCACCTTCTGGGATTTGTACCTGCAACAGACGGCGGGTGTCGGGGTGCATGGTGGTGTCTTTGAGCTGGTCGGGGTTCATCTCGCCCAAGCCTTTGAAACGGCTGATGGAATAAGCAGTTTCTTTAACGCCTTCTTTTTGCAGTCGCTCCAAAATGCTGTCGAGTTCGTTTTGGTCGAGGGCGTAGAATTTGCGGGCGGGTTTGCTTTTGCCTTGTGCGTTGACATCGACGCGGAACAGCGGCGGCTGGGCGACGTAGATGTGTCCGTCGGCGACCAGTTTCGGGAAGTGGCGGTAGAACAGGGTCAACAGCAAAACTTGAATATGCGAGCCGTCCACGTCGGCATCGGACAGGATGGCAATTTTGCCGTAGCGCAGGCCGCTTAAATCGGGATTATCGTTGATTCCATGCGGATCAACGCCGATGGCAACGGAAATATCATGGATTTCGGCATTACCGAAGAGCTGGTCGGGGTGGACTTCAAAGCTGTTAAGCACTTTGCCGCGCAGGGGCAGGATGGCCTGTGTGGCTTTGTCGCGGGCAAGTTTGGCTGAGCCGCCGGCGGAATCGCCTTCGACGAGGAAGAGTTCGTTTTCGCGGATATCTTCACTTTCGCAGTCGGTCAGCTTACCGGGCAGGACGGCGACGCCGCTGCCTTTTTTCTTTTCAATCTTTTTAACTGAATGCATCCGTGCTTGTGCCTGACGGATAGCGAGTTCGGCGATTTTTTTGCCGAAGTCCACGTTTTGGTTCAGCCACAATTCCAAAGGGTCACCCGATACGGTGGCAACAAGTTTCAGTGCGTCGCGGTTGGTCAGTTTGTCTTTGGTTTGACCTTGGAACTGCGGGTCGAGGACACGGGCAGAGAGGACGAAGGCGGTTTTGCTGAACACGTCGTCGCTTTGTACTTTTACCCCGCGCGGCAAGAGGTTGTGCAGATTGATGAAGTTGTTGACGGCGTTGAACACGGCTTGTTTCAAGCCTGCTTCGTGCGTGCCGCCCAAAGGGGTGGGGATGAGGTTGACATAGCTTTCGTTGGCGCATGAGCCTTCTTCCAGCCAAGTCAGGGCAAATGCTGCACCTTCGCCAATGCTGAAATCGCCATTGTGGCCGTCTGAAATGTAGTTTTCACAAGAGAAGATAGGCACGGCTTCTTGCGCGTCGGCAATGAGGTCGGTCAGATAGCTTTTCAGGCCGTCCGGGTAGTGCCAAGTTTGGGTGTGCGCTTCATCTTCGCCTTTGACCGGGCGGGTTAGGGAAACGCGCACGCCGGGCAGCAATACGGCTTTGGCGCGCAGCAGGCGTTCAAGTTCGGGAATGCTGTAATTCGGGCTTTCAAAATATTTGCCGTCCGGCCACATGCGCACTTCGGTACCGCTGTCTTTGACGGCGCATTTGCCCACTTCAGTCAATGGCTCAATGACGTCGCCACCGGAAAAGACGATGCGGTGGATTTTTCCTTCGCGTTTGACCGTTACTTCAAGGCGGGTGGAGAGGGCGTTGGTAACAGATACGCCAACGCCGTGCAGGCCGCCTGAAAAGGCATACGCGCTGCCGCCGTCTTTTTTGTTGAACTTGCCGCCTGCGTGCAGACGGGTGAACACGAGTTCGACTACGGGTACGCCTTCTTCAGGGTGCAGGCCGACGGGAATACCGCGGCCGTTATCACGGACGGAAAGAGAACCGTCTTCATGAATTTGCACGTCAATTTCAGTCGCGAAACCGCCCAACGCCTCGTCCGCCGCGTTATCAATCACTTCCTGACAGATATGGGTCGGGCTGTCGGTACGGGTGTACATACCGGGACGTTCTTTGACCGGCTCCAAGCCTTTGAGGACGGTAATGCTGGATTCGCTGTATTGATTGTTTTTAGCCATAGGAATGATGTAAAGGCCGTCTGAAAGGATGAAAAACAACGCTTTCAGACGGCCTGAAAGCGTTTGGGTTATAGGTTTTCTATTGGATTGCGACGGATAAAGTCTTCATAGCTTTCTATGCCGCGCAAGAAACGGGAGAGTTCGGTCAATGCGTCCAAATACACGCCGCGCTTGAAGTCGATGACTTCGTCAACCGGCGCCCAGTATTGGTGCCAACGCCAGCCGTCGAATTCAGGATGGTGGCAGGCGCGGAGGTTGACGTCGCTGTCGCGGCCGACCAAACGCAAAAGATACCAAATCTGTTTTTGTCCGCGATACGAACCGCGCCATTCGCGCCGCACCCAGTGGCTGGGCACGTCATAACGCAACCAGTCGCGTGTACGGCCAACGATTTTGACATGTTGCGGCAGCAGGCCGACTTCTTCGTACAACTCGCGGTACATGGCGGTCTCAGGGCTTTCGCCCGGCTTGATGCCGCCTTGCGGAAATTGCCATGAATGTTCGCGTACGCGTTTGCCCCAAAAGACTTCGTTACGTTCGTTAATCAGGATAATACCGACATTGGGGCGATAGCCTTCTCTGTCTAACACGGTGTCGCCCTTCATTAAATTCAATCGTGCAATTTTCCCACAAATTGGGCGGTTTTGACAAATCTTGAGGTCGTCTGAATAAGCCCACAGTTTTTTCCAGACGGCATGAAACCGTTTCTGAAAAAATGTTGTTTATGAATAAAACCATAGCTTCAGGCCGTCTGAAAAATGAAATTTTTTTCTGCTTTAAGGTCTTGCATTCAAAAGCTTTTTGCCGTTTAATGCAAACCTTGCTGAATCAAGGGCAAAGGACACATGCCGGCCGCCCCCACAGTTTCCCTTTTGTAAGTGGCATCTGCCACCGCTGCAATATTTTTACCCCCCGAACAAAAGGTCTGAAACCATGAAAAAATCTTTGATGGCGGCGGCAATTGTGAGCCTCGTCTTGACTGCGTGTAGCGGTGGAAAAGAAACCGCCGCAGAATCTTCCGCATCTCAAACTTCTTCTTCCCAAACTGATAAACTCAATATCTATAACTGGTCGGATTATGTCGATCCGGCCACGCTGTCTGCGTTTGAAAAAAATACGCATATCAACGTCCGCTACGATTACTACGACAGCAACGAAGCGCTGGAAGCCAAGCTGCTGACCGGCAAGTCGGGTTATGACCTGGTTGCGCCGTCTATTGCCAATGTCGGCCGCCAGATTAAAGCCGGCGCGTATCAAAAAATCGACAAATCGCAAATTCCCGATTACGCCAATATCGATCCCGATTTGTTGAAAATGATGGAAACCGTCGATCCGGGCAACGAATATGCCGTCCCTTATTTCTGGGGCATCAATACGCTGGCGATTAACAAGCAGCAGGTTCAAAAGGCGTTGGGTACGGATAAGTTGCCTGAAAACGAATGGGATTTGGTGTTTAACCCTGAATACACCCAAAAATTGAAATCCTGCGGCATCAGCTATTTCGACAGCGCCATCGAGCAAATTCCTTTGGCTTTGCATTATTTGGGCAAAGATCCGAATAGCGAAAACCCTGACGACATCAAAGCCGCAGTCGATATGATGAAAAAAGTGCGTCCCGACATCAAACGCTTTACCTCGTCGGGCTATATCGATGATATGGCGGCCGGTAATCTTTGCGTATCGGTAGGCTATGGCGGCGACCTCAATATTGCCAAAACCCGTGCCAAAGAAGCCGGAAACGGCGTCGAAGTCGAAGTATTGGCGCCGAAAAGCGGCGTCGGTATTTGGGTGGATTCGCTGATGATTCCGCGTGATGCGCAAAATGTGGCTAATGCACACAAATACATCAATCACACGCTCAATCCGGAAACAGCGGCCAAAAACGGCAACTATGTGACTTATGCTCCGGCCAGTCGTCCGGCGCGTGATTTGATGGATGAAAAATACACTTCTGACGAATCGATTTTCCCAAGTAAAGAATTGATGGAAAAAAGCTTCATTGTCTCCCCTAAGTCAACCGATGCGAGCAAACTCAGCGTTCGCCTGTGGCAGGCTTTGAAAGCAGGGCGATAATCAAAATTGAAATTTGAATACTCAGGCCGTCTGAAACAGTTTTTCAGACGGCCTGAGTGTTATAATTGTCAACACTTTTCAAATATACTATAAGGAGAAACAGCGTTATGAACAATTCAGTCATCACCGTCATCGGTAAAGACCGTGTGGGCATTGTGTACGACGTTTCCAAAATTTTAGCGGAAAACCAAATCAATATTCTCAACATCAGCCAACAGCTGATGGATGATTTTTTTACCATGATTATTTTGGTGGACACTTCAAAATGCACCAAATCGCGTCAAGAGGTTTTGGATTTGTTTGCGGAAGAGAGCAAAAAACTCGCGCTTGATATCCGTATGCAAAACGAAGAAATTTTCCAAGCCATGCACCGTATTTAAGTCGGAGGGAGAGCCATGAGTATTCAATCCGGCGAGATTTTAGAAACCGTCAAAATGGTGGCCGACCAGAATTTTGACGTGCGCACCATTACCATCGGCATTGATTTGCACGACTGCATCAGCAGCGATATCAATGTGTTGAACCAAAACATTTACAATAAAATCACCACTGTTGGCAAAGACTTGGTGGCGACGGCAAAATATCTGTCTGCCAAATACGGCGTACCGATTGTGAATCAGCGTATTTCCGTCACACCGATTGCCCAAATCGCCGCGGCCACCCATGCCGATTCCTATGTCAGCGTGGCGCAAACTTTGGATAAGGCTGCCAAAGCGATAGGCGTGTCCTTTATCGGCGGCTTTTCCGCGTTGGTGCAAAAAGGCATGTCGCCTTCGGACGAAGTGCTGATCCGTTCCATTCCCGAAGCGATGAAGACTACTGATATCGTGTGTAGCTCCATCAATATCGGCAGCACGCGCGCCGGTATCAATATGGATGCGGTCAAGCTGGCAGGCGAGACCATCAAACGCACGGCGGAAATCACGCCCGAAGGTTTCGGCTGCGCCAAAATTGTCGTGTTCTGCAACGCAGTGGAAGACAACCCGTTTATGGCGGGCGCGTTTCATGGTTCGGGCGAAGCGGATGCCGTTATCAATGTCGGCGTATCGGGGCCGGGCGTGGTCAAAGCCGCGCTGGAAAATTCGGACGCGGTCAGCCTGACCGAAGTTGCGGAAGTTGTGAAGAAAACTGCCTTCAAAATCACCCGCGTGGGCGAACTCATCGGCCGCGAAGCCTCGAAAATACTGGGCATCCCATTTGGTATTCTTGATTTATCGTTGGCTCCAACCCCCGCTGTCGGCGACTCGGTGGCGCGCATCCTTGAAGAGATGGGCTTGAGCGTCTGTGGTACGCACGGCACGACAGCGGCTTTGGCCTTGCTGAACGATGCCGTGAAAAAAGGCGGCATGATGGCTTCCAGCGCGGTCGGCGGTTTGAGCGGCGCGTTTATCCCCGTTTCGGAAGACGAGGGCATGATTGCCGCTGCCGAAGCTGGTGTGCTGACGCTGGACAAACTCGAAGCCATGACCGCTGTCTGCTCCGTTGGTTTAGACATGATTGCTGTACCCGGCGATACGCCTGCTCATACCATTTCCGGCATCATCGCCGACGAAGCCGCCATCGGCATGATCAACAGTAAAACAACTGCCGTGCGCATTATTCCGGTAACCGGCAAAACCGTCGGCGACAGCGTCGAGTTCGGTGGCCTGTTGGGCTACGCGCCTGTGATGCCGGTTAAAGAAGGTTCGTGCGAAGTGTTTGTCAACCGAGGCGGCAGAATCCCGGCTCCGGTTCAATCAATGAAAAACTGATTGGATTGATAAATAAAAAAAGGCCGTCTGAAATTGATTTTCAGACGGCCTTTTATTTATAGCTATTTGGTAAAACGTTTTTAGAAAATAATATCTTGATTATTTCCCTTTTTTCAAAATACCGGATTCTGCAATTTTTTTGGCAATGTCTTTAGCTGATCTTTTCAGAACATCTTTGCTATTTCCTCCAAATACTCCCATTGCCAACATACCGTCAGTTTGAATATTACCGACAATTTTTCCGCTTTCTTTATCAACCAGTGTTGTAACGATTTTTGACGTTGCTTTGCCTGCGCCAAAGCCCACCCAATAACGCAGAGCACGGTTTCCTTCATTAAAGTTTTCGATATTGATATTAATATCTAAGTCATCGCCTACGGTATAACCGAGAGTGGTTAATTCATTGTTCAAGTATTGGGTAAAAAGTGCGCGTGTATCAGATGGAATATGATCTTGGGAAAGATCACGAATAGTGTAGCTATGGTAGCTTTTTTCTTTTTGTCCGAAATCAACAGTACTGGTTGTTGAACAAGCAGATAAAGCAAAGGCTAATGCCGTTAGTGTGAGTAGTTTTTTCATGGTAAAAGTTCTCTTTTTTAATTGATAAAATGCTTAAGTTTAAGCAAATCGAATTATCAATCATTTTTTCTTTTCTTTCAATTTATTATGCTTATATATTAAGGTAATTCAAAGTTTAGCTTTATATAAACAACAAAAGGCCGTCTGAAATTTCAGACGGCCTTTTATATTTGCAGGCTGATTATTTAAATATATTTTTAATAATGCCCATTACGCTGCGGGAAATGGCGTTGGTTACTTGGCGGTTGATTTGGCTGCCGATGGCGTCGGCAACGTTGTAGCCCAAACCTTGGCCGGATTTTTTGCGTCCGCCGCTCAAACCGCCGATCAGTCCGCCGAGAATGCCGGGATCGGCATTGGCAGCCTCTTTTTCTGCGGTTTTTTGCGCTTTTTCCTGCTCTTTGGCGGCATTTGTGGCTTCTTTTTCAGCGGCAGCCTGGCTGTCTGCTTCGGCCAATGCTTCAAAGGCGGAGTAGTTGTCCACCATGTCTTTGTAGGTTGGATACAAATCGTCGTTTTGGAACAGGCGGTTGCGTTCCTCTGCGGTAAGCGGGGTTAAGGAAGATTGCGGCGGCAGTATGAGGGCGCGTTCTACCGGCTCGGGCATACCTTTTTCATCAAGGAAGGAAACGAGGGCTTCGCCGACGCCGAGTTCGGCAATCGCTTCGGCAACTTTGATGTTTGGGTTGCTGCGGAAGGTTTCGGCAGCGGCTTTGACTGCTTTTTGGTCGCGCGGTGTGAAGGCACGCAGGGCGTGTTGTACGCGGTTACCCAGTTGGCCGAGAATAGTATCGGGCAAGTCGAGCGGGTTTTGGGTGACGAAATATACGCCCACGCCTTTGGAACGGATCAGGCGCACGACTTGTTCGATTTGTTCGACCAACGCATTGGCGGCATTGTCGAACATCAAATGCGCTTCGTCGAAGAACATCACAAATTTTGGTTTGTCCAAATCGCCGACTTCGGGCAGGGTTTCAAACAACTCCGCCAGCATCCACAGCAAAAACGCGCTGTACATACGCGGAGAGCACATTAGTTTTTCGGAATTAAGGATGTTGATGATGCCTTTGCCGTTGTCGGTTTGCATCCAGTCTTGCAGGTTGAGGGAAGGTTCGCCGAAGAATTTTTCTGCACCTTCGTTTTCCAAAGTCAGCAGTTGGCGTTGAATTGCGCCGATACTGGCGGCAGAAACGTTGCCGTATTGCGTGCGGTATTCCGAAGCATGGTCGGAAACGTGTTTCAACATGCTGCGCAGGTCTTTCAAGTCCAGAATGTGCCAGCCTCTGTCATCGGCAACTTTGAACACGAGGTTGAGCAGGCCTTCTTGCGTATCGTTCAGATTCATCAGGCGGGCCAAAAGCATAGGGCCCATTTCTGAAACGGTTACGCGTATGGGAATACCGGTTTCGCCGTAAACATCCCAAAAGCGCACGGGGAAATTTTGCAGCCAATGTTCGCCCAAATCAAACTCGGCGATGCGTTCGCCTACTTTGCCGCTGTTGGCACCGGCTTGCGCGATGCCTGACAAATCGCCTTTGACATCGACCAAGAATACAGGGACGCCTTCGCTGCTGAAGGCTTCCGCCATACGGCGTAGGGTAACGGTTTTACCCGTACCGGTCGCACCGGCGATCAAGCCGTGGCGGTTGGCCATTTTGCCTTGGATTTCGAGCGTTTTCCCGTCGGCACGCGCAATTTGAAATGTAGTCATGATTATTCCTTAGAATCCGTGATGTGAAACAATTTGTTGTCTTAAAAAACAAGCATTTTAACGTTTGCGGCGAGGGGATTCAACCAAGCAAAGTTTCAGACGGCCTTAAGTTTTGCAAAGGTTTTTTTGCAGTGATTGGACAAGGTTGAAATCTGCTATAATTCCATCCAATCCGCAACCGTCTGACAAGGCGGTTGTTTTCTTTGTTTTTTGAATATTTTTTACGAAAGCGAAAGTCGGAATGACTGCACAACAAGCCCCTTTGGGCGAAAAAACCATGGCCGTGCTGATGGCGATGTTGGTCGCGCTGATGCCGTTTTCTGTCGATGCCTATCTGCCTGCGATTCCCGAAATGGCAAAGTCGCTGGGTTCGGACATCCACCGTATTGAGCAAAGTCTGAGCTTTTTTATGTTTGGCGTGGCGTTTGGTCAGGTGGTCGGCGGTTCGATTTCGGATATTAAAGGCCGCAAACCTGTCGCCTTGGTGGGATTGAGCATTTATTTTGCCGCCGTTATCGGTTTGACGATGGTGAATAATGTCGAGCAGCTGTTGAACTTGCGTGCTTTGCAGGCGTTTGGCGCGGGGATGACCGTGGTGATTTCCGGTGCGATGGTGCGCGATTATTATTCCGGACGCAAAGCCGCGCAGATGTTTGCCTTAATCGGCATTATTCTGATGATTGTGCCATTGATGGCACCGATGATTGGTGCAGGCTTGCAGAATTTGGGCGGCTGGCGCATGATTTTCGGCTTTCTGGCCTGTTATTCGCTGCTGCTTTGGGGTTTGATGTGGTATTTCCTGCCTAAGCCGCACCAAAAAGGCAAAATCAGCATGGACGTGTTCGGCGTGGTGGCCGGCAGGTTTAAACGTGTTTTGAGAACGCGCGCCGCGATGGGCTATCTGTTTTTCCAAGCTTTCAGTTTTGGTTCGATGTTTGCCTTTTTGACCGAATCATCGTTCGTGTACCAACATCTGTATCATGTTTCACCAAACCAATATGCTTGGATATTTGCGCTCAATATCATTACCATGATGTCGTTTAACCGCGTTACCGCATGGCGTTTGAAAACCGGTACGCATCCGCAAAACATCCTCAAATGGGGCATTATCGTCCAATTTTCCGCCAATCTGCTGATGACGGTTTTGGTGTTGTCGCTGTCTTTGCCGCCTTTGTGGGCTTTAGTGCCATGTGTGATGTTTTCAGTCGGTACGCAAGGCTTGGTCGGTGCGAACACTCAGGCCTGCTTTATGAGCTATTTCAGTGCAGAGGGCGGCAGCGCAAATGCGGTTTTAGGCGTGTTCCAATCCCTTGTCGGCGCATCGGTCGGTATGGCAACGACTTGGCTGCATAATGGTTCCGCCTTGGTAATGGCCGGTATGATGTTAAGCTCGACCGTATGCGGTATCGTACTGTTGTGGATTTGCTCGCATCAGGCTTGGATGGAAAACGATAAAAAAGAATATGTTTAACCTTCAGGCCGTCTGAAAAACGGTTTCAGACGGCCTCGACTTTATATTGAAGAAATTAACCATGAGTACCAGCAAACAACGCCCCATCGGCGTATTCGATTCCGGTGTCGGCGGCTTGACCAACGTCCGCGCCCTGATGGAACGCCTGCCGATGGAAAACATCATCTATTTCGGCGATACCGCACGCGTTCCCTATGGCACCAAATCCCGCGCCACCATCGAAACCTTCGCCATGCAGATTGTCGATTTCCTGCTGGAAAACGATGTCAAAGCACTCGTCATCGCGTGCAACACCATCGCTGCCGTTGCCGGACAAAAAATCCGCCAAAAAGCAGGCAATATGCCCGTATTGGACGTCATTTCCGCCGGTGCGGAAGCTGCTTTGCAAACCACTAAAAACAACCGAATCGGCATTATCGCGACCAACACCACCGTCAACAGCAATGCCTACGCGCGTGCCATCCATTCAAAAAACAACGACACGCTGGTGCGCACACAAGCCGCGCCCCTGCTTGTGCCATTGGTAGAAGAAGGCTGGCTCGATCACGAAGTCACCCGCCTGACCGTGCGCGAATACTTGAAGCCGCTTTTGGCCGACGACATTGATACGCTGGTGTTGGGTTGTACCCACTTCCCACTGCTCAAACCGCTTATCGGCTGCGAAGCACAAAACGTTACCTTGGTCGACTCCGCCATCACCACCGCCGAAGCCACCGCCAAAGCCTTAGCGCAAGCAGGTTTGCTGAATACAGAAAACGACAACCCGGATTACCGCTTCTATGTCAGCGACATCCCACTGCGTTTCCGTACCATCGGCGAACGCTTCTTAGGCAGAAGTATGGAGCAGATTGAAATGGTAACGTTGGGTTGATGGGAAATATTAAAGGCCGTCTGAAATTTCAGACGGCCTTTGCTTTATAGCAAACTCGAAATTTAAGCCACGAAATCCAAACCTATATCCAACGAGCGGCTGCTGTGGGTCAGATAGCCGAGGGCGATGCCGTCCACGCCGGTTTGTGCCACGCGCTTCAGGCGGTCGAAGCCGATGCCACCCGATGCTTCGCAATAGATGGTGTGTGTGTGGACGGTTTGTGTGTGGCAGCGGTTTGCCGCTTCTTTCAAGGTTTCGTCGTCCATGTTGTCCAGCAAAATCCGTTCCGCGCCAGCCGCGATGGCTTCGTCCAGTTGTGCCAACGTGTCCACTTCGATTTCCACGCAAGTCAACGGTCCGACCGCCTGCTTCGCTTGCCGAACGGCTTGGGCGATGCTGCCGCAATAGGCGAGGTGGTTGTCTTTGATGAGTACGGCGTCGTCCAAGCCCATGCGGTGGTTTACGCCGCCGCCTGCCCTGACGGCGTATTTTTGCAGGACGCGAAGCAGTGGGATGGTTTTGCGGCTGCACACGATGTCCACATTGTAACCAGCAACTTCGGCTACTGCATGTGCGGTGGCGGTGGCGATGCCGCTCAAGTGCGTAAGATAGTTGAGCGCAGTACGTTCGACGGCGAGCAGCGCGCGGGCGTTTCCTGCGATGGTGGCAAGTGTCTGACCTACGCAAACGGCTTGCCCATCTTGGATTTCGGCTTGGAAACGGACGGACGGATCCATCGTCTGAAAGGCAAGACGCGCCAAATCCATGCCGGCGATAACGCCGTCTTTGCGGCTGACGAGGAAAAGTTTGGCGGTTTTGTCGGGAGTGATAACGGCGGCGGACGTAACATCGCCTCGCCTGCCTAAATCTTCGCTCAAGGCTTGTTCTACCATGGGGCGCAACAGGGTATCGGGTAGAGGAAGAAGATTGTTTTCAGACGACATGAAGGTTCCTTTGTTGAAAAATATTGATATTTGCCTGATGGGACAAAATTTAATTTGAGGCCGTCTGAAAATCAGTTAGTGGCTACCCAGCGGCAGTCCAATATCAGAAATCAGCTGATCGGGTAGGACGTCGTCGCGGAATCGGTAAAGCTGTGCAGGACGGCCTTTACTGCCTGATACGCCGGTATCCGACGGCTCGATGAGGTTTTGCTGCTGAATCTGGCGGCGGAAGTTTTGCTTGTGCAGCAATCTGCCGCTGATGGCTTCGACGCTGTTTTGCAGTTGCAGCAGTGTGAATTCGGGCGGCATCAGTTCAAAAATCACGGGGCGGTATTTGATTTTGGCTCGTAGGCGGGATAAGGCTGTCGCCAGTACGCGGCGGTGGTCGTGGCGCATAGGCTGCCCCGTGAGTGAGAAATTGAAGTTTTCCTGAGACTCGGCTGCTTCCGCTATCAGGCCGCTTTCGTATAGCATTTCATAGCGTTGCAAAACGTATTCTTCCGACCAATTTTCAGGTTCTACCCCCCAGCACAATTGAATGCGCTTGAGCCGCTTCTGGCGCACTTCCTCCGTATCCGCCGAGTTTGCCCAAATGCGCAGGCGGCTGACGATGGTATCGCGCAGCCCGCCGTCAGTGCGCAAATCTTCCCACGGAAAATAGCAGTAGCAGTCCTGCCATTTCGCATCCGGGTGCAGGATGCTGTCGGCTGCCTCGCGCACCAGTCCCAAATAGCTGACGTACAAGACAGGTAGGCCTTGCTCGTTTTGACGGCGCGTATCTACAAACGTATAAAGCTGTTCTACATAGCCCATAGGCTGTGATGTCTGTTTGGCAACCCACATCCTGACTCCTGCTTGCAGAGAGTGGCGAAGCGGTGCAAGCAGGCCATTGGGTAATAGCTCTCCTTTGGCAACTGTCAAAACCCTCAAGCTGCCATTTGTAATGGCAATCAGTACAGGAACAAGCTCGACGATACTTTGCGTATTGGCTGCTGTTTCAGGATAGGCATCCATGCGTGGCTTTCATTCAAGAGGAAACCTTATTGTAAACCAAAGCGGTTTTCAGACGACCTTGCTTATTATACTCAATTTGAGCATAATATAAAAATATTTCAAAATATAAACGGCAAATCTTTATGCCGTCTGAAAAACCAGCCATAAGGAAGTCTCATGCAAACCGCCGCCCGCCGCTCGTTCGATTACGATATGCCCCTCATCCAAACACCGACTTCCGCCTGCCAAATCCGTCAGGCGTGGGCAAAGGTTGCCGACACGCCCGACCGCGAAACGGCAGGTCGTCTGAAAGACGAAATCAAGGCTTTGCTGAAGGAGAAAAACGCGGTCTTGGTAGCGCATTATTATGTTGATCCGCTGATTCAGGATTTGGCTTTGGAAACGGGCGGATGCGTGGGCGATTCGTTGGAAATGGCACGCTTCGGCGCGGAACACGAAGCCGATACGCTGGTGGTGGCGGGCGTACGCTTCATGGGCGAGAGCGCAAAAATCCTCTGTCCTGAAAAAACAGTGCTGATGCCTGATTTGGAAGCAGAATGTTCTTTGGATTTGGGTTGTCCGGAAGAAGCGTTTTCAGCGTTTTGCGACCAACACCCCGACCGCACGGTCGTTGTGTACGCCAACACTTCCGCCGCCGTGAAAGCGCGTGCCGATTGGGTGGTAACGTCTTCGGTGGCGTTGGAAATCGTATCGTATCTGAAATCGCGCGGTGAGAAGCTGATTTGGGGACCCGACCGCCACCTCGGCGACTATATCCGCCGCGAAACGGGCGCGGATATGCTGTTGTGGCAGGGTTCGTGCATCGTCCACAACGAATTCAAAGGGCAGGAATTGGCAGCGTTGAAGGCGGAACACCCCGACGCGGTGGTACTGGTTCATCCCGAATCGCCGCAAAGCGTCATCGAGCTGGGCGACGTGGTCGGCTCGACCAGCAAACTACTGAAAGCCGCCGTATCGCGCCCCGAAAAAAAATTCATCGTGGCGACCGATTTGGGCATCCTGCACGAAATGCAAAAGCAGGCGCCCGACAAAGAATTTATCGCCGCACCGACGGCGGGCAACGGCGGAAGCTGCAAAAGCTGCGCGTTCTGCCCGTGGATGGCAATGAATTCGCTGGGCGGCATCAAACACGCCCTGACGAGCGGGCACAACGAAATCCTGTTGGACAGAAAGCTGGGCGAAGCCGCCAAACTGCCTTTGCAGCGTATGCTCGACTTCGCGGCAGGGCTGAAGAAAAAAGATGTGTTCAACGGCATGGGACCCGCCTGATTTGCTGTCAATATTGCCGTTTCAGACGGCCTCTCAAACAAGGACAACACCATGCAAACCGATTGCGACGTATTGATTGCCGGAAACGGGCTGGCGGCACTGACGCTCGCCCTGTCGCTGCCTGAATCGTTCCGCATCGTCATTTTGTGCAAAAACCGGCTGGACGACACCGCCAGCCGTCATGCGCAAGGCGGGATTGCGGCGGCGTGGTCGGGAGAGGACGACATCGAAAAACACGTCGCCGATACTTTGGAAGCGGGCGCAGGTTTGTGCGACGAAGCTGCCGTCCGCACCATCCTGTCGCAAGGCAAACCGGCAATCGAATGGCTGCTGGCGCAGGGCGTGGCATTCGACCAAAATAATAATGACTTGCACCTGACGCGCGAAGGCGGGCACACCTGCCGCCGAATCGCCCACGTCGCCGACTACACGGGCGAAGCAGTCATGCAGAGCCTGATTGCCCAAATACGCCGCCGCCCGAGCATCCGCGTTTGCGAGCGGCAGATGGCGTTGGACATCCAAACCGAATCGGGTGCAGCGTGCGGACTGACCGTCCTCGACCGCCGAGCGCAAGAAACCTACAGCATCCGTGCCAGCCATACCGTACTCGCAGGCGGCGGCTTGGGACAGATTTACGCCGCCACCACCACGCCGCCCGAATGCACGGGCGACGCCATCGCCATGGCGATACGCGCAGGTTGCGCAGTCGAAAACCTCGAATTTATCCAATTCCACCCTACAGGCTTGGCAAGGTCGTCTGAAAACGGCCGTACCTTCCTGATTTCCGAAGCCGTACGCGGCGAAGGCGGCATCCTGACCAACCAAGCGGGCGAACGGTTTATGCCGCATTACGACCGCCGCGCCGAACTCGCGCCGCGTGACATCGTTGCCCGCGCCATCGCCGCCGAAATCGCCAAGCAAACGCAAGACTTCGTCTCGCTCGACATCAGCCGCCAACCCGCAGCGTTCGTCCGCCAGCATTTCCCGTCCATCCATCGGCACTGCCTGTCCCAATGCGGCTTGGACATCACGCGCCAAGCCATCCCCGTCCGCCCCGTGCAACACTATACCTGCGGCGGCATCCAAACCGACCCCAGCGGCAGAACCTCCCTGCCGCAGCTCTACGCCTTAGGTGAAACAGCCTGCACCGGCTTGCACGGAGCCAACCGCCTCGCCAGCAACTCCCTACTCGAATGCGTCGTTACCGCCAGACTTGCCGCCCAAACCATCGCGGACGGACAAGCATTCCAAGCTGTACCGTCCCAAAGGTCGTCTGAAAGCCCCTCTGTTGAAGCAGGTATCTTTTCAGACGACCTCCAAAACACCTTCAGCCGTCCCGCCCTGCAAGCGTTCAACCAACGCCATCTCGGCATCCTCCGCAACGATACCGGCCTGAGCCGCGCCATCGCCCAACTGCGGCTTTGGAAGCAAAACCAAGCCGAGCCGCACACCGCGTCTGAATACGAAAACCGCAACCTACTCGAATGCAGCCTCGCTGTCGCCCAAGCCGCATACAGGCGGAGACAGAACATAGGCGCGCATTTTAATAGTGATTGTTAAGGTTGGCAGGTCATAGAAAGTCGTTCAAATAAATTTGAATAGCATGGTTGAAAAGTTGGTATTCAGTCTTTATGGTTGCGTAAGTTGGGTTATCATTCTGTTCTAAAATCAGAAAGGCCGTCTGAAATATTTTTTAGACGGCCTTTTACTTCCTTAATATTTTATCTGTCTGATTGTTCCCATACGTTTTGCAGGTAGGCGTAGGTCAGGTCGGCAGTGTCGGATACCAGCGCGATGTCGCTGCCCAAATCTTCGGCTTTGCCCACGCCGATGGGCAATGCGCCGGCGGCTTTGATGGCGGCGACGCCGGCGGCGGCGTCTTCAATGCCAATGCATTGGCGGATGTCCGCGCCTACGCCCTCGGCTGCTGCGAGGAAGATGTCGGGGGCGGGTTTGGAATGCGCGACGGCGGCAGGGTCGGCAATGGCGTCGAAGAAGTGGGTCAGCCCCATGCGTTCCAGCAGAAACGGACCGTTTTTACTGGCGGACGCGAGGGCGATTTTTTTGCCGTTTGCTCTCAATGCTTCCAGCAGCGGCAAAATGCCGGGGTATACGTCTTCGGGTTTGACTGCCTGAATCATCTCGACGTAGTTGTCGTTTTTACGGCGGGTCAGTTCGGCAAACTCGACTTCGCTGACGGTTTTGCCGCCGTGCGCGAGGATGCGTTTGAGCGAATCGTCGCGCGATACGCCTTTGAGCTGCTCGTTAAACTTGCGGTCGATGCTGATGCCCAGTTCTTCGGCAAGCTTTTTCCATGCGCGGTAGTGGTATTCGGCGGTGTCGGTAATGACGCCGTCGAGGTCAAATAGGACTGCGGTAAAAGTCATTTTGTGCCCTCCTTATTTTTCCAACGCGACAGTGTGGCTGCCGTTGAGCGTGATGTCTTTGCCGTACACCTGCAAATCTAGCGGCTCGCCTTTGAGCAGGGTGAAGACGACGTTTTCTTTGCCGACGGCGACTTTAATCAGACGGCCTCGGTAGTTGATATGGAAGGCGTAGCCTGTCCATGCGCTCGGCAGGAACGGTGCGAAGCTGAGTTTGCCGCCCCAAGTTTTCATTTGGGCGAAACCTTGGACGATGGCGAGCCACGAGCCGGTCATAGAAGTAATGTGCAGGCCGTCTTCGGTGTCGTTGTTGTAGTTGTCCAAGTCCAGGCGGGCAGTGCGCTGGTACATTTCCACGGCTTTTTCTTCTTTGCCCAGTTCGGCGGCGAGGATGGAGTGGATACATGGAGACAACGAGCTTTCATGAACGGTCATCGGTTCGTAGAAGTCGAAGTTGCGGCGTTTTTCGTCGATATTGAAACGGTCGCCGAAGAAGTAGATGCCTTGCAATACGTCCGCCTGTTTGATGAAGGGCGAACGCAGGATTTTGTCCCACGACCATTTCTGGTTGAGCGGCAAATCGTCGGGCGAAAGCGCGGACACGGGGCGGATGTCTTTGTCGAGGAAGCCGTCGTGTTGGACGAATACGCCGAGTTCTTCGTCATGCGGACGGTACATATTCGCGCTGATGTCCGCCCATTTTTCCAGCTCGGCGGCACTCACGTTCAAATCCGGACGCGGGTATTTCGCCAAGGCTTCGTGGGTGTAATCCAATACCCATGCAGCGAGGGTGTTGGTGTACCAGTTGTTGTTGATGTTGTTTTCGTATTCGTTCGGGCCGGTTACGCCGTGAATCATGTATTTGCCGTTGCGTTTGGAAAAGTGGACGCGGTCCGCCCAGAAGCGGGACACTTCGACCAAGACTTCCAAGCCTTCTTTGGCAAGATAGCTTTCGTCGCCGGTGTAGTTGGTGTAGTTGTAGATGGCGTAAGGAATCGCGCCGTTGCGGTGGATTTCCTCGAAGGTGATTTCCCATTCGTTGTGGCACTCGATGCCCGTAAACGTCACCATCGGATAGAGTGCGCCTGCCAAGCCTTGTTCGCGCGCGTTGTGTTGCGCCTGCGGCAGTTGGTTGCGGCGGTATTGCAGCAGGTTGCGGGTAACTTCGGGTTCCGCTAGTGCGAGGTAGAGCGGCACGGCGTAGGCTTCGGTGTCCCAATAGGTCGCGCCGCCGTATTTTTCGCCGGTAAAACCTTTGGGGCCGATATTCAGGCGCGCGTCTTCGCCGTAGTAGGTGGAGAACAGTTGGAACAGGTTGAAGCGGATGCCTTGTTGCGCTTCGTCGCTGCCTTCGATGACCACGTCGGCGATTTCCCAACGGTGCAGCCAGCCTGCTTTGTGTGCGTCCAGCAAGGTTTCAAATGCAACGCCTGCGATTTTTTCCGACAAGGCGCGACCTGCGGCTTTCACTGCTTCCAAGCCCTGATAATCGCGGCTGGTAGTAACAATCACGCGTTTTTCAAAGGTTTCGGGCGTGCTGCCGACTTTAGCTTCAAAAGAATTGGAGACCTGCCAGTCGGTTTGGCTGCCGCCAAGGGCTTTGAAGCTGCCGGCGAAGGTTTGCTCGGCGTTGACGATGAATTGTTCCACGCCGAAGGGATTAGCGACGGTTTGGGTGGCAATGTAGGAGAGGCCGTCTGAAACGCCTTTGTCCAATACCTGCCAGAATTTTTCTTCATAGTTGGAGTCTTCGTTTTTCACATCGGCGTCGATGATGGAATCGATGCGGACTTGGTGGGTTTTGCCGTCAACGGATACGGCTTCCCAGCGGATAACCGCCAGCTCTTTTTGCGCGACGGACAGGAATTTGCACACATCGAAACGCACGCCGAATACGGTGAACGAGCGGCGCAACACGCCGTGCTGCATATCGAGTTCGATGGAGAAGTCGGCAACGTCGTTTTTCGCCAAGTCCACTTCCTGATTGTCGACAAAGATTTTAACTTTGCTGAAATTGAGCGCATTGATGGCTTTGCCAAAATATTTAGGATAGCCGTTTTTCCACCAACCGACGCGGGTTTTGTCGGGGAACCAAACACCGGCGATGTAGGTGCCCAAGTGGCTGTCGGCGGAGTAGGTTTCTTCAAAGTTGCCGCGCATACCCATATAGCCGTTGCCCAAACTGGTCAGGCTCTCTTGCAGCCGTTTGTATTCTTTTTCCAGTTTTGCCGAACGCAATGTCCAAGGGCTGATTTCCATGATTCTTGTGTACATTTATGAAGCTCCTGTTATTAAAATCGTAAGTTCGGCAAAGGTTTCAGACGGCCTTTGCCGATGGTATGGATGGATTATTCGCCGTGGGTCTCTTTAATCAGACATACAGAGAAGGCTCCCAGCAGCAAGACTGCGCCTGCAACCAAGAACATGGTTGCCTGATGGCTGCCCAGCATAGGGAAGAGGATAAAGCTCAGCAGGGAGGCGACGATTTGAGGCATACAGATAGAGCCATTAAACAGACCCAAATAAGTACCCATGTGTTTGCCGGAGAGGGCATTGGTTACAATCGTCAAAGGATAGGTAATGATACCTGCCCACGCGATGCCGATTAAGGTATAAGACAGGATTAATGCGTATTGATTGTGGATAAAGAAAATAGAGAAGAAACCGAGCGCGCCCAGAGCCAGACAACCGAAATAACCGGCTTTATGGTATTTATTCGGTACTTTTGCCAGAATAAACGAACATATGACGGCAGCAATGGATTGCACCGCCGCCAAAACGCCGTACCAGTTGCCTGCTTCTTGGTAGCCTACGGAAGAGGCATCGGTTGTCTGCCAAACGTTTTCTGCAATCGCGCCTGCCGAGTAAGTCCACATATATTGGAAAGCGAACCAACAGAAGAATTGCACCAAAGTCACTGTCCAAAACGCTTTAGGTGCGGTTTTTAAGAGTTCGAACCAGTTGGCTTTTTCCTGATTTGCGGCTACGTCGATGCCGTGGTAGCGGGCGTAGGTTTCCGGATCATACTCTTTGACTTTGAAGATGGTGAACGCACTGGTAATAATCAGTAAGGCTGCGCCCACATAGAATGCTACGACCACGGTCTGCGGCACGACGCCTTTTTCGGCCGTGTTCGCCAAACCGATATACGCAAACACAAACGGCAGAATCGCCGCCACAACCGCGCCCGTATTCGCTAAGAAACTTTGAATCCCGTAGGCGTAGCTTTTCTGCTCCTCGTTGACCATGTCGCCGACCATCATTTTAAACGGCTGCATTGCCATATTGGAGGATACGTCCAACAGCGCAATCATCAGCGCGCCAAACGACAAAGCCGCCAAAGAAGCGTAGCCAAAACCGAAGCTGCCCGAGTTCGGCATCAGAATCATGACGATAACCGCAATCAGCGTACCGTAAAGCAGATAGGGAAGACGGCGGCCGCCCAAGCGCGGCATCCAAGTGCGGTCTGAGTAGTAGCCCACAATCGGTTGAACCAACATACCGGCCAATGGCGGCAGAATGAAAAACCAGCCCAAATTATGCGGGTCGGCGCCTAAAGTTTGAAAAATTCGGCTCATTTGTGAGCTTTGCAGGGTAAAGGCCGTCTGAACGCCGAGATAGCCGAAGCTCAGCATCCAAATCGTACTTTTTGCCAGTGACGGCAAACCTTGTTTTGTTGTTTTTTGCGTATGTTCAGACATGAGGCAAATCCTTATTTTAAAAGTATTTGTATTGGGAAATCTGAAATTGTTTTTAGCGCGGTGTTTCTTTTTCGTTATTATTTGTTTATGTACTTTCAAAGATATAGGCGCATTTTATGGAGCATGCCGGATGTTGGCAATGTTTGTTCAAAGATAAACTGGCTTAAATCAAATTTTTTACGGTTTCGTATTGAAAATTTTGGAGACTGAAGGCATTGGTTCGGCTTTGCTACATATTGTGATGCTTATTTCTATTTTCAGACGGCATTTGAACAAGCAAGTATTGGGGCAATAGGTTAAAATGGGCCGTCTGAAATTTGTTTGATGAAAACGAGAAAACTATGTCTCAACAATACGTCTATTCTATGCTGCGCGTGAGCAAGGTTGTGCCGCCGCAGAAAACCATCATTAAAGACATTTCCCTTTCCTTTTTCCCCGGCGCGAAAATCGGTTTGCTCGGTTTGAACGGTGCGGGTAAATCTACTGTACTGCGGATTATGGCAGGTGTGGATAAAGAATTCGAGGGCGAAGCCGTGCCGATGGGCGGCATTAAAATCGGCTACCTGCCGCAAGAGCCTGAGCTTGATCCTGAGAAAACCGTGCGTGAGGAAGTGGAAAGCGGTTTGGGCGAAGTGGCTGCCGCGCAGAAACGCTTGGAAGAAGTGTATGCCGAGTATGCCAATCCTGATGCAGATTTTGACGCGTTGGCGGAAGAACAAGGCCGCTTGGAAGCGATTATTGCGGCGGGTTCGTCTACCGGCGGCGGTGCAGAGCATGAATTGGAAATCGCTGCCGACGCGCTGCGCCTGCCTGATTGGGATGCCAAAATCGGCAATTTGTCCGGCGGTGAAAAACGCCGTGTGGCTTTGTGCAAACTCTTGTTGAGCAAGCCCGATATGCTTTTGCTGGATGAGCCGACCAACCACTTGGACGCAGAATCTGTCGAATGGCTGGAGCAATTCTTGGTCCGCTTCCCCGGTACAGTCGTTGCTGTAACACACGACCGCTACTTCCTCGACAACGCCGCCGAATGGATTTTGGAACTCGACCGCGGCCACGGCATTCCGTGGAAAGGCAATTACTCGTCTTGGCTGGAGCAGAAAGAAAAACGTTTGGAAAACGAGGCGAAGTCTGAAGCTGCACGCGTGAAGGCGATGAAGCAGGAATTAGAATGGGTGCGCCAAAATGCCAAAGGCCGCCAAGCCAAGTCCAAAGCGCGTTTGGCGCGTTTTGAAGAAATGAGCAACTACGAATACCAAAAACGCAATGAAACGCAGGAAATCTTCATTCCCGTTGCCGAGCGTTTGGGTAATGAAGTAATTGAATTTGTGAACGTTTCCAAATCGTTCGGCGACAAAGTGCTGATTGACGATTTGAGCTTCAAAGTGCCTGCGGGCGCGATTGTCGGCATCATCGGCCCGAACGGCGCAGGTAAATCGACGCTATTTAAAATGATTTCTGGCAAAGAGCAGCCTGATTCCGGCGAAGTGAAAATCGGGCAAACCGTGAAAATGAGCTTGATTGACCAAAGCCGCGAAGGTTTGCAAAACGATAAAACCGTGTTCGATAACATCGCCGAAGGCCGCGACATTTTACAGGTTGGTCAGTTTGAAATTCCCGCCCGCCAATATTTGGGACGCTTCAACTTCAAAGGCAGCGACCAAAGTAAAATCGCGGGTCAATTGTCTGGCGGCGAACGCGGTCGTCTGCACTTGGCAAAAACCTTGTTGAGCGGCGGTAATGTCTTACTGTTGGATGAACCGTCTAACGATCTCGACGTGGAAACCCTGCGCGCGTTGGAAGACGCATTGTTGGAATTTGCCGGTAGCGTGATGGTGATTTCGCACGACCGCTGGTTCCTCGACCGTATTGCTACACATATTTTGGCTTGTGAAGGCGACTCTAAATGGGTGTTTTTTGACGGTAACTATCAGGAATACGAAGCCGATAAGAAACGCCGTTTGGGCGAAGAGGGCGCGAAACCGAAACGTATCCGTTACAAACCGGTAACACGTTAAGCAGGTTTGAACCAAAAGGCCGTCTGAAACTTTTAATGTTTCAGACGGCCTTTTATTTTTGATGTTTATGATTGTTTTCTTAATTGCGGATGGTTTTCCAATGTATCAATGATGATTTCAATCATGCGTGGGGCAGTTTGCGCCAAATCGAAGCCTTGACCTGAAGAAAGCCAGCGCCAAATCAAGCCGTCTAATGAAGACTTGATGAAGATGACCGCCATGTCGATATCTAAATTATCCGCCAACGCTTTTTGTTGTACCACATCAGTCAGAACGGCAACGATTTTTTCACGCCATAGCGATTGGTGTTTTTTAGCGATGGCAATGACCGCCTCGTTTTGCTCGGTGTGTTCGCATTTTAAAAACAAAATGCTATGGAATTTATAGTGAAGCTCGTTGTGTTGCAGGCGCTCGAAAAAACGGGTCAGAGTCAGTCGGAAGCTTGACCAAGCCTGTTCGTTATTATTGTTCGAGTCTTCTTTTATGCAGCTTTCGATGTCGTCGCAAATCCGTTGGAACAAGGCGTCAAACAAATCTTCTTTGTTTTTGAAATGCCAATACAGCGCGCCGCGCGTTACGCCTGCGGCTTGGGCGATTTCGTTGAGCGAGGTGCGGGCAATGCCTTTCTGATAAAACGTATCCAATGCGGCAAGCATGAGATATTCTTTGGTTTTTAAGGCTTCGGTTTTGGTTCTTCTCATAGTTGTTTTGTGGGGAATGTAAATTTATGGTTCGGATTATAAAAAATTACTTCTGAACATGCAAGAATGTATGTATAATTTAATTCAATACTTGATAGTGTTTCTCAACACTATATAATCAGCCTGTTTTTCATAAAAGCAGGCAATTTCTGTTTGCGAAATATGAGATTAAAGTAAGCAATTTTTAATCAGTCAAACCCTTATTTATCATAGAGATAGGAAAATTATGGCTCTTTATGCTTCTAAAATGATGCGTGTCGCGGCAATCGCAGTAGCTACTGCGTTGGCACTTTCCGCTTGCGGCAAAGGTGATGAAAAAGCAGCCGGCCAACAGGCGCAAGGCAGTCAGCAACAGCAAAAACAACCTGCGCCTGAAGTCCGCGTGGTTACTGTACATCCGGAAACCGTTGCATTGACAACCGAGTTGCCGGGCCGTCTGGAATCATTGCGTACTGCGGAAGTTCGCGCCCAAGTCGGCGGTATTTTGCAAAAACGCCTGTTTCAAGAGGGCAGCTATGTGCAAGCCGGTCAGCCTTTATATCAAATCGACAGCTCATCTTATGAAGCAAACTTAGAAAGCGCACACGCCCAGTTGGCGAGTGCGCAAGCTACTTTGGCTAAAGCGAATGCCGACTTAGCCCGCTACAAACCGCTGGTTGCCGCCGATGCCATCAGCCAACAAGAATATGATGCGGCCGTAACCGCCAAGCGCTCAGCCGAAGCAGGCGTCAAATCCGCTCAAGCAGCCATCAAATCTGCCGGTATCAGCCTGAACCGCTCCCGCATTACTGCGCCGATTTCCGGCTTTATCGGTCAATCTAAAGTTTCTGAAGGTACGCTGTTGAATGCCGGCGATACCACTGTTTTGGCCACCATCCAACAAACCAACCCGATGTATGTCAACGTTACCCAATCTGCCAGTGAGGTTATGAAACTGCGTCAACAGGTTGCAGAAGGCAAATTGTTGGCGGCAAACGGCGCGATTGAAGTGGGCATCAAATTTGACGATGGTGCGGTTTATCCTGAAAAAGGCCGTCTGCTGTTTGCAGATCCGACTGTTAACGAAACGACCGGCCAAATTACATTGCGCGCCGCTATTCCTAATGACAAAAATATCTTGATGCCGGGCTTGTATGTGCGCGTGTTGATGGAACAAGTGGCAGTGGATAATGCATTTGTAGTGCCGCAACAAGCAGTTACCCGCGGTTCGCAAGATACGGTGATGGTGGTGAATGACAAGAGCGAAATGGAAGCGCGTGTCGTGACCATTGCCCAACAGCAAGGTAGCAATTGGGTGATTACAGACGGCCTGAAAGACGGCGACAAAGTGATTGTTGAAGGCATCAGCATTGCCGCTATGTCGGGTGCTAAACAGGTAACGCCGAAAGAATGGACGCCGCCTGCAAGTGCTGCGGCAGCAGCACCGGCAGTTTCAGATGGCCAGGCTGCATCCGAGGCCAAGCCTGAAGCTAAAGCTGCATCTGAAGCTAAATAAGGAACGCGTGAATGTCTAAGTTTTTTATTGACCGCCCCATTTTTGCATGGGTTATTGCGATTTTTATCATCGCAGCGGGTATTTTCGGCATTCAAAAACTGCCGATTTCCCAATATCCGTCCGTTGCTGCACCGACCATTACTTTGCGCGCTACTTATCCGGGCGCTTCTGCTCAGGTAATGGAAGACAGCGTACTGGCCGTTATCGAACGTAATATGTACGGTGTGGAAGGTTTGGACTATATGACGACTTCTGCCAATTCCAGCGGCAGCGGCAGCGTCAGTCTGACGTTTACACCGGAAACCAATGAAGATTTGGCGCAGGTAGACGTGCAGAACAAATTGTCGGAAGTGTTGTCCACATTGCCCTCTACCGTACAGCAATATGGTGTAACCGTATCTAAAGCGCGTTCCAACTTCTTGCAAGTGGTCATGCTTTCTTCTGAAAAGCAATCCATTGAGGAAATGAACGATTACGCCCAGCGCAATATCATTCCTGAACTGCAGCGTATCGACGGGGTAGGGCAGGTACAATTGTTTGGTGCGCAACGCGCCATGCGTATTTGGGTTGACCCGAAAAAACTGCAAAACTACAACCTGTCTTTTGCTACGGTAACCAATGCGCTTGCGACACAAAATATCCAAATTTCTGCAGGCTCTATCGGTTCTTTGCCGGCGGCTGCAGGTCAGACTATTTCAGCAACTGTGACGGCGCAAGGTCAGCTGAGCACTGCTGAAGAGTTTGGCAACATCATTTTGGTATCCAATACCGATGGTTCTAATGTCTATCTGAAAGACGTTGCCAAAGTCAGCTTGGGTATGCAGGACTATTCTACTTCCACACGTTTGAACGGCGTGAATACCACCGGTATGGCAGTGATGCTGTCCAACAGCGGTAACGCTTTGGCAACGGCGACTGCCGTGAAAGAAAAAATGGCAGTTTTGCAGAAGTATTTTCCAGACGGCATGAGCTGGAAAGTTCCTTACGATACTTCCAAATTTGTGGAAATTTCGATTGAGAAAGTGATCCATACGCTTTTGGAAGCCATCGTATTGGTATTCTTAGTGATGTATCTCTTCCTGCAAAACATCCGCTATACGCTGATTCCGACCATTGTTGTACCGATTTCCCTGTTGGGCGGTTTTGCCTTTATCTCATACATGGGTATGTCGATTAACGTATTGACCATGTTTGCGATGGTATTGGTGATCGGTATTGTGGTCGATGACGCGATTGTGGTCGTTGAAAACGTTGAGCGTATTATGGCGAGTGAAGGTCTGTCGCCTAAGGCTGCAACCAAAAAAGCGATGGGTCGGATTTCCGGCGCGGTGATTGGTATTACTGCCGTGTTGATGTCCGTATTTGTTCCGCTGGCAATGTTTAGCGGTGCAACAGGTAACATTTACAAACAGTTTGCCTTGACCATGGCGGCATCGATTGCATTCTCCGCATTCCTTGCCTTGACGCTGACTCCGGCATTATGTGCCACCATGCTCAAACCGATTCAGAAGGGTCATCACGAAGAGAAAAAAGGTTTCTTCGGTTGGTTTAACAAAAAATTCGACAGCTGGACACACGGCTACGAAGGCTGGGTTGCCAAAGTCTTGCGCAAGACTTTGCGCATGATGGTTGTCTATATTGGTTTGACTGTTGTGGGCGTATTCCTGTTTATGCGTCTGCCGACTTCCTTCTTGCCGACTGAAGACCAAGGTAACTTGATGTTGAGCGTACAGCTGCCTGCCGGCGCGACCAAAGAGCGTACCGATGCAACTTTGGCTCAAATCACTCAGCTGGCAAAATCTATACCTGAGATCGAGAACATTATTACCGTTTCCGGCTTTAGTTTTAGCGGTTCCGGCCAAAACATGGCTTTGGGCTTTGTCATTCTGAAAGACTGGAGCGAACGTACTGCTCCGGGCAGCGATGCGACTTCTATTTCCGGTAAGTTGACCGGTATGATGATGACTACGCTGAAAGACGGTTTCGGTTTGGCGATTGTGCCTCCTGCCATTATGGAATTGGGTACAGGCTCCGGCTTGACGATTTACCTGCAAGACCGTAACAACAGCGGCCATGCTGCATTGTTGGCCAAGCGCAATGAGTTGATTGACAAAATGCGTAAAAGCGGTTTGTTTAACCCAAGTACCGTTCGTGCGAGCGGTTTGGAAGATGCGCCGCAGTTGAAAATCGACATCAACCGTGCCGCAGCAGCCGCACAAGGTATTTCGTTCTCTGATATCCGTACTGCCTTGGCTTCTTCTTTGGGTTCGTCTTATGTCAACGACTTCCCGAATCAAGGCCGTCTGCAACGCGTAATGGTACAAGCTGATGCGAGTGCCCGTATGCAGCCTGCCGATATTCTGAACCTGACTGTGCCGAACAAATCCGGTGTTGCCGTACCGCTTTCTACCATTGCTACTGTTTCTTGGGAAAATGGTATGGAACAAAGCGTCCGCTTCAATGGCTATCCCGCTATGGAGATCTCCGGCTCGCCTATCAGCGGCGTATCTTCCGGCCAAGCAATGGCTGCGGTACAGCAAATGGTTGATGAAATGGGCGGCGGTTACAGTCTGGAGTGGGGCGGTCAGTCTCGTGAAGAGGCCAAAGGCGGCTCGCAAACTGTCGTGTTGTACGCATTGGCCGCTGCCGCTGTATTCTTGGTATTGGCTGCTTTGTACGAAAGCTGGTCTATCCCGTTGGCGGTTATCCTTGTGATTCCGTTGGGCTTGATTGGCGCGGCATTGGGCGTGACCGGTCGTAACATGTTTGAAGCACTGCTGGGCAGTATTCCGGCATACGCCAACGATATCTACTTCCAAGTCGGTTTCGTTACGGTGATGGGTTTGAGTGCGAAAAACGCGATTTTGATTATCGAGTTTGCCAAAGACCTGCAAGCGCAAGGCAAGAGCGCGCTTGAAGCTGCGCTTGCCGCCGCACACTTGCGTTTCCGTCCGATTATCATGACCTCGTTCGCCTTCATCTTGGGCGTGGTACCGCTTTATGTTGCCAGCGGTGCCAGCTCCGCCAGCCAACGTGCGATTGGTACGACCGTGGTCTGGGGTATGTTGATCGGTACGATTCTGTCTGTGTTCCTTGTGCCTTTGTTCTATGTGGTTGTGCGCAAATTCTTTAAAGAAACCGCACACGAGCATGAGATGGCCGCCAAACACGCCGCTGAAGCCGGCATGATTGAAGACGGTAAACACGATTCAGACAAGCACTAAAGCAAAGGCCGTCTGAAAATTTTCAGACGGCCTCAAAATGCTAAAGGATTCTAAAATGAAGAAGATTACATTCAAACCTGTACTGACCGCCGTTGCCGCAGCTGTGGCTTTGTCGGCCTGTACCATGATGCCGAAATATGAGCAGCCTCAAGTTGCCGTTGCCGATACGTTTAAATACGACACTGTTGACGACGGTATCCGCGCCGCTGAATTGGGTTGGCAAGACTACTTTGCCGATCCGCGCCTGCACCGCTTGATCGACATCGCATTGGAACGCAATACCGATTTGCGTACAGCCGCGCTGAATGCGGAAATCTACCGCAAGCAATACATGATTGCGCGTAATAATTTGTTGCCAACCGTCAATGCCAGCGGTACAGGTTCGCGTCAAGGCAGTTTGAGTGGCGGCAGCGTTAGCAGCCAATACAGCGTGGGTTTGGGCGCAGCCTCTTATGAGCTTGACCTCTTCGGCCGTGTCCGCAGCACCAGCGAAGCCGCGTTGCAAGGTTATTTTAATGTGGCCGCAAACCGCGATGCCGCCCATCTGACCCTGATTTCTACCGTTGCCAAAGCCTACTTTAACGAACGCTACGCGGAAGAAACCATGGCATTGGCACAACGCGTATTACAAACCCGTGAAGCGACTTACAAGCTCTCGCAATTACGCCATAAGGCCGGCGTGATTTCCGCCGTTGATTTGCACCAACAGGAAGCGCTGATTGAATCGGCCAAAGCCGATTATGCATCCGCGGTGAAAAACCGCGAGCAAGCGCGCAATTCCTTGGCCATGCTGATTAATCAACCTCTGCCCGAAGATTTGCCTGCCGGCCTGTCTTTGAGCAAACAGTTCAAAATCACCAAA
This sequence comes from Neisseria sp. P0021.S006, assembly GCF_051956895.1. Lineage (NCBI taxonomy): Bacteria > Pseudomonadati > Pseudomonadota > Betaproteobacteria > Neisseriales > Neisseriaceae > Neisseria > Neisseria sp. P0021.S006. The sequence continues at coordinate 30,514 of NZ_JBQCWZ010000005.1, read as the reverse complement.
CTGCCTGCCGGTTTGAGTTCGGACGTGTTGCTCAACCGCCCGGATATCCGCGCGGCCGAATACTCGCTCAAACAAGCCAATGCCAATATCGGCGCGGCACGTGCGGCCTTCTTCCCGCGCATCAGCCTGACCGGTTCTGTCGGTACAGCTTCCGGCGAGTTGAGTGGCCTGTTTAAGAGCGGCACGGGTGTTTGGGCGTTTGCACCGTCCATCACGCTGCCTATCTTTGACTGGGGTACCAACAAAGCCAATCTTGACGTAGCCAAACTGCGCCAACAGGCACAAATCGTTGCTTATGAAGCCGCTGTTCAATCCGCATTTAAAGACGTTTCCAATGCTTTGGTTGCGCGCGAACAGCTGGATAAAAGCTATGAAGCGTTGAGTAAACAAAGCCGTGCCTACAACGACAGCCTGCGCCTTATCAGCCTGCGCTACAAACATGGCGTATCCAGCGCATTGGATTTACTGGATGCCGAGCGCAGCAGTTATAGCGCGGATACTGCTCTTTTAGCCAATCAGCTGACCCGTCTGGAAAACCTTGCCGACTTGTATAAAGCACTTGGCGGCGGTTTGAAACGAGAAACCAAAGCTGCTGAATAAGTATTTTCCTTCTAAAATCAAAAGGCCGTCTGAAACATTTAGGTTTCAGACGGCCTTTTTGTTATGCGGCAATTCTAAGCTTTTAATTTTTCGCTTAAAGTGGCTGCATAGGCTGCGCGTTCGTTACGGCTGGCTTCGGGCTGGTGTGTGTTGAGCGAAGACCATTTGCGGTTGCTACGCGCTTTGTTGAGTTCGCTTGGCAATTTGGCCGCATTCCATGGCGCTTTGCGTTCTTTTAGCTCGATATGCGACTGAGCCGCATGGCCGCGCGTTTGCAAGACGTGCAACAAATCCAGTGCGCGTGCGGCGAGCAGGGTAAGGGTTTCCGGATCGGTATGCAGGGTTTGCCTGCCGTTGATTTTGTCGGTGATGTCTTGGGCATTGGGCAAAATGCCGCCCAACAGGCCGCCGATGGCCGTACCCAAACCAAGTGAGCCGCCAAGCGTGGCAATATCCAAGCCTAAGCCGATGAGTGCACCTGCGGTTGCGCCGGTACCGGTACGGATGCCGTAATGTTTGAGCAATTCGCTGTCAAACGGATCTTGTTTGAAGGCTTTGGGCATCCATGTGCTGTCGCTGCCGACTTCGTCGTGATAGAAGCGGTAAAGTGTGAACAGGCGTTGTTGCATTTGCCGCTCAAGTTGGCGGATTTCCGATTGCATGACTTCCAAAGTCGGGGCAGGGTCGTCGTTTTCGGCAATTTCTTGGGTAAATGCGGCGGCATCCAGCAGAAAATCGGCAATTTCACGGCGCGCTTCCGTATCCAGCAGTTGCCACTCGCGACGGCGCATATTGATGAGGCGGTCGAGGATGTCGCGCTTGGGTAACATGGTGGCAAGGTTGTCCCACAATCGGATTTCGCCTTCAAAGTCGAAGGCAACGGTATCGAAACCGGCGTAAACATGCAGGTTTCTGCGGGCGAGCATATTGGTCCAAGCGGTCAGGTCTTGATTTTGGGTGAAGTTGAACACGGGCATGATGGGCTTGGCGCACCAAGACAAAATAGTCAGCTCGTCTTTGTATTTGTCGAGGACGGGTTCCCGCGCATCGATGACGTACATGGCCATATCGCTTTGCATGACTTGGCGCAGAACTTTGGCCTCTTGGTTAAACTCGTGATGCGATTCATGGCTGTTGAGGAATTGCTGGATGCGCTCAATGCCGTCATCGCGTGCGGATGTATGGGTTTCCAGCCAGTCCAACACGCCGCCGGCATCTTCAAGGCCGGGTGTGTCGTAGAGATAAACCAGGCTGTCGTCGCCGTCGTTGATAAGGGCTTCTTCGACATGGCGCGTGGTGGAGGGCGCGTTTTTCACTTCGCCGAAGGTGCTGTCGCGCAAAAGCGTACGTAAGAGCGAGGTTTTGCCTGTGTTAGTATGGCCGACGACGGCAAGGGAAAGTGGGGTGGTCATGGTTGTGGGTTGGGTTGATATGGACTATGAATGTGTGAGTATGGAGCCGTTTATCTTTAGTGGCAATATATGTTTCAGACGGCCCTAAATTCTTTTTATATATGGGCGAAAATAGCAAGAAAAAGAGGGGAATAGTGGATTTGTTGTTTTTTAGCAAAATACTTGAAAATAGATGGGAAAACAGTTGACAGGAGGGTAGAAGGCTAGGATAATTCGCGCCGTTGAGTTGCTTGATGCAGCTTGATTTTTCTCCTCTATTTCTCCTTTGTAGACTTGGCGCATATCAAAACGGTATGCGCATTTTTTTATCTACATTGAAACATGATTACATTTAAGATCTGTTAATTGAATAATTAAGAAACTTTACAAGAAAAATACTTGCGCGGTTGAATATCTTGTTGCATAATTCGTTTCGTTAGCTGGTTCGAGTAGTCAGTTAATAGTTTCTCCTCTATTTCTCCTTTGTAGACTTGGCACACATTCTGTCGGATGTGTGCATTTTTTTTGCCTATTTAAAATAAAGGCCGTCTGAATGTTGTAATCTTTCAGACGGCCTTTGTTTGTTGAATAGAATTAGATGTCTAATACTACTTCTTCTTTGACTTCTTCCATGACAACATAGCTGCGGCTTTCGGAAGCAGCCGGCAGTTGCAGCAGGATATTGCCGAGCATATCGCGATAGGCGGACATATTGGGCAGGCGGACTTTGATAAGGTAGTCGTATTCGCCGGATACTAAGTGGCATTCCAGAATTTGCGGAATCTTCAGCACTTCGCGTTTGAAGTCTTCAAAAATATTGCCGGATTTGGAACGCAGTCTCAGCTCGACAAAGACCAAGAGGCTTTGGCCTAAAGCATGAGGATTCAGATGGGCGTGATAGCCGGTAATGAGGTTGTCGCGTTCCAAGCGGCGGACGCGTTCGGTTACTGGCGTAGTGGAGAGGCCGACTTTTTCAGCCAATTCAGTCATGGGGATACGTGCATTTTGTTGTAGGAGCTTGAGGATTTTTAAGTCGGTTTTGTCGAGTTCTTTCATGGCCTTGATGTCTGTCGTTTTCATTTGGATTGAATCATAACCTTAAAACAGGCTGAGAAGAAGCATAAATGCCTAAAGGTGCGCATGAGTTCTAAAATATGAATAGATTATTCTTGTGTATTTCATGGAATCCTGTGTAGTTTTTGACCTATAATATTTACTTCAAAGTAATAGGGCAGGCCGTCTGAAACGGAATGCCGATAAGAGGAATACATTATGCGTCCGCTCAATGCGCAAATCCGTTTGGATAATTTACGTCAAAATTATCGTTTTCTCAAAGAGTTGCATGGCAATAAATTGTTGGCCGTGATTAAGGCCGATGCTTACGGGCATGGTGCGGTCAGATGTGCACACGCGTTGGCGGATATTGCCGACGGCTTTGCGGTGGCAACGGTAGATGAAGGCGTGGAATTGCGTCAAAACGGCATTAAAAATCCGATTGTTTTGTTGGAAGGCGTGTTTGAGGCTGCGGAATATGCGGATGTTGACCGTTATGATTTGTGGCCGGCAATCGGTAGCCAATGGCAGTTGGAGGCGTTTGTGCATCATGAGTGGCAACGTCCGACGACCGTATGGCTGAAAATGGACTCGGGTATGCACCGTGCCGGTTTCTTTCCGCATAACTATGCCGCCGCCTATACTGCATTGAAACAATCCGAATCGGTTGAAAACATTGTGAAATTCAGCCATTTTGCCTGCGCGGACGAACCGGAAAACGGCATGACCGAAATGCAGCTTGAAGCGTTTGATTTGGCGTGTGAGGGTTTGGAAGGCGAAGAGAGCTTGGCGAATTCCGCCGCGATTTTGAACGTGCCTGAAGCGCGGCGCGATTGGGGACGTGCCGGTCTGGCCTTGTATGGTATTTCGCCTTTCGGCGGCGTGGATGAGCGTTTGAAACCTGTTATGCGCCTGACTTCCCGTGTTTTCGGCGAGCGCGTGTTGCAACCGCATTCTCCGATTGGCTACGGCGCAACGTTCTACACCAGCAAATCTATCCGTGTCGGTTTGATTGCCTGCGGCTATGCCGACGGTTATCCGCGTCGCGCTTCCACTAATTCCCCTGTGGCAGTGGATGGCAAACGCAGCCGTATTATCGGCAGGGTATCTATGGATATGATTACGGTTGAGCTGGAAGCATCGAAAGAGGGCTTGGGCGCGGAAGTCGAGCTTTGGGGCGATGTGATTAATATCAATGAAGTTTCCGAAGTTGCCGGTATGATTCCGTACGAAATTCTCTGCAATATCAAACGTGCGAAGTTTACTTATATCGAGTAAGCAGTAAAAGATGAGGCCGTCTGAAATGTGTTTTCAGACGGCCTTTTTATTAGCTGCAATTAAAACGATTCGTCAGCGCGTAGATAACGCCATTTGCCCGGCGGCAGTCTGCCGAGTTTGACTTTACCCATGCGGATGCGTTTCAAACCGACGACACGCAGGCCGACCAGTTCGCACATGCGGCGGATTTGGCGTTTTTTGCCTTGTCGCAAAATAAAGCGCAACTGGTCTTCGTTTTGCCATTCGACTTTGGCGGGGCGCAATTTTTCTCCGTCCAAACTCAAGCCGTGGTTGAGTAGGGCGAGGCCTTTATCGTCCAGTTTGCCACGGACGCGGACAAGGTATTCTTTTTCGCTGCTGCTGTTTTCACCAATCAGTTGTTTGGCAATGCGGCCGTCCTGAGTGAGTACTAACAATCCGACGGAGTCGATATCTAAGCGGCCGGCAGGGGCTAAGCCGAATTTGTGTTTTTCGCTGAAAGGGATACGGCTGTCATCGCCTTCCCAATGGTTTTCGGCGGTAATGAGTTCTGCGGCGGATTTATAGCCTTTTTCTGCCTGCGCGCTGACGTAGCCGACGGGTTTATTCAGAAGGATGGTTACGCGCGCTGCTTGTTTTTCATGGGCTTGTTTGTTGAGGTCGATGCGGTCGCGCTCGGTGACTTTTTGACCGAGTACGGCGGTTTGACCGTTGACTTTGACCCAGCCTTGCTCGATGTAACTGTCTGCCTCGCGGCGCGAGCATAAGCCCAATTGCGCCATGCGTTTGGAGAGGCGCATGGTTTCGGAATCGTTGTTTTGCATGGTATGGCAATATAGAGAAATGGGAATGTCGGATTATAGCATTGACTGTTTGTCAGGCCGTCTGAAAACTGAATTTTTGGGTTTTCAGACGGCCTTTCGTTTGTTATATGTTAAGGAATATTTAGTTTTGAAGTAAAAAATGAAGGGTATATTGTCTGTTTGTGTTAACCTTACGGACGAACTAATCATTTTGTTTTCAGTCGAATTTGGGTTGAAATGACATTTCACTCATGAAATCATGAAGACTATAATGACTGGTCTTTCTGAAGCGCATTAAGGCAGTTTGTCGCTAAAGCAAGCCTTGGTGCATCACGTTTTAAGGATAAATCAATGAAATCGCTCAAATCATTTTTGATCTGGGGCATTGTGGTTTTGGTAGGCTTGGCCTCCTTTACTACTTTAGCTCTCAGCCGTGGCGAGCAAGTCAGTGCGATTTGGATGGTTACGGCCGCCATTTCGGTATACTGCATTGCCTACCGTTTCTACAGTCTTTACATTGCCAACCGTGTGATGCAGCTTGATCCTAACCGTCTGACTCCGGCAGAACGCCACAATGACGGCTTGGACTATGTTCCCACACATAAAGGCGTACTGTTCGGCCACCACTTTGCCGCTATTGCCGGCGCAGGCCCTCTGGTTGGTCCTGTATTGGCAGCGCAAATGGGTTATCTGCCCGGTACTTTGTGGATTATCTTCGGCGTGGTATTTGCCGGTGCCGTACAGGATATGATGGTACTATTTGTTTCTATGCGCCGTGACGGTAAGTCTTTGGGCGATATCGTGAAACAAGAACTCGGTACCGTTCCCGGCGTGATTGCATCCATTGGTATTTTGATGATTATGGTCATCATTATGGCGGTGTTGGCGCTGATTGTTGTGAAAGCATTGGTTCACAGCCCTTGGGGTACGTTCACCATCGCAGCGACTATGCCGATTGCTCTGTTTATGGGTATTTACACCCGTTATATCCGTCCGGGCAAAATCGGCGAGATTTCCATCGTCGGCTTTATTTTGCTGATGTTGGCCGTGATTTACGGTGAAGATGTTGCCCACAGCTCCTTCGGTCACTGGTTCGACCTTGACGGCATTCAGCTGACTTGGGCGATTATGATTTACGGTTTCGTGGCTTCCGTATTGCCGGTTTGGCTCTTGCTGACTCCGCGCGACTATCTGTCTACCTTCCTGAAAATCGGTACGATTGCAGCTTTGGCTTTGGGTATCGTTATTGTTAACCCGACTCTGCAAATGCCTGCAGTTACCCACTTTATCGATGGTTCAGGCCCGGTATTCTCTGGTGCATTGTTCCCATTCTTGTTCATTACCATTGCTTGTGGTGCAGTTTCAGGCTTCCATGCGCTGATTTCTTCAGGTACCACTCCAAAAATGGTGGAAAACGAAACCCACGTCCGCATGATCGGTTACGGCGGCATGATTATGGAAAGCTTTGTGGCTATTATGGCGCTGGCTGCCGCCGCTTCGCTTGAGCCAGGCGTGTACTTTGCGATGAACAGCCCGGCCGCGCTGATTGGTACAGATGCCAACACAGCTGCCGAAGTCATCACCACTAAACTGAATTTCTCTGTTGATGCCGCAACCCTGTTGCACACTGCTAAAGAAGTGGGCGAAAACACCATTCTATCCCGCGCAGGCGGTGCACCAACCCTCGCAGTCGGTATGGCACACATCATGAGCCGTCTGATTCCGGGCGAAGCCATGATGGCGTTCTGGTATCACTTTGCCTTGCTGTTTGAAGCCTTGTTCATCCTGACCGCAGTTGACGCCGGTACACGCGTTGCCCGTTTCATGATTCAAGACTTGGGCAGTATCTTCTACAAACCATTCGGTAACACCGACTCAATCCCTGCCAACTTGGTTGCCACATTCTTTGCTGTGGCATTGTGGGGTTACTTCCTCTATACCGGCGTAACCGACCCTCTGGGCGGTATTAACTCGCTCTGGCCGTTGTTTGGTATCGCCAACCAAATGCTTGCAGGCGTAGCGTTGATTATGTGTACCGTCGTATTGGTGAAAATGAAACGCGACCGCTATGTTTGGGTAACTTTGGTTCCTGCTGTCGGCGTATTGTTCGTAACCTGCTATGCCGGTTTGCAAAAACTGTTCCACAGCGACCCGCGCGTCAGCTTCTTGGCTCACGCAGGCAAATACCGCGATGCCTTGGCTTCAGGCGAAGTCCTCGCTCCTGCTAAAGACATTGGCGAAATGTCACAAATCATCTTCAACGACCAAATCAATGCCGGTTTGACCGCTTTGTTCTTGGCAGTTGTCGTGATTGTCGCCGTGTACGGTTTCCGTACTGCCATGAAAGCCCGCAAAGTCGGTTGGCCAACTGCTAAAGAAATTCCAGCAGTGTACCGCGACGGTAAACAGCCGGAGACTCAAAGTGAAGCATAAGCTCGCATCTTGGTGGAAAACCATCAAGTTGACAGCGAACTTGATGGCCGGTGTCCCAGATTATGAAAACTACGTTGCCCGCCAGCGCAAACATAATCCCAACGCGCCGGTCATGACCGAGCTGCAATTCCAAGACTACTGCCGCAAACGCCGTTGCGGCGGCAACGGCGGACGCTGTTGTTAATGAAGGCATAAAAAGGCCGTCTGAAAATATTTTCAGACGGCCTTTCATTATGGAATATCAATAAAAATCAAAAACTTTGTCTTGTCATCAATATTTAATCGAACAACTTGCCAATATTTACTCTTCTTCGAGCAGGACCAGCGGACGCTGTATTTTTCTGAGTTCTTCCACCTCGTCCAACAGCCGCATAATCAGCCCCAATGCAGGAATGCCGGCCTCAAAATCACGGCTTAAGCGTTGTGCGCGACGGATGCGGGCAAGATGAAAACCACTGAAGGTGCTTTTTTCGGGCACTCCATCTATGCTGATGATGTCTTCTGCTATAAGTTCCAACAGCCAATCACGACGGCAGCGGCTGGCGGCAACGATTTCTTCAAAAGTAAGGGTAACATCGGAGGACTGAATCATAATTTATCCTTTCTCTTATGCTTGTTTCGCGGCAAAGTGTTTGGCCAATTTTTCCCATGCGGCACGGTCGGCTTCGCTCTCTACTGGCGGAACATTAATGCGGATATTGAGATAAAGGTCTCCGGCTTCTTTTGCAGGAATACCTTTGCCTTTGAGGCGGATGCTTTTACCGCTTTGGCTGTTGGCAGGCAGATTGACCTGCAAGCGGCCTGAAGCGGTAGGGACGATGATTTTGCCGCCCAATACGGCTTCCCAAGGTTTGACATCTATTGTTTGATATACGTCTTTCCTGTTTTTGACGTATAAATCAGGTTGGTCGTGGAACTTGATTTTTAAGTACAAGTCACCGTTTTCTCCACCGTTATATCCCGGCAAACCTTGACCGGCCAAACGGATTTGTTGGCCTTCTGCAATGCCTTTGGGGATTTTGACGTTGAGGGTTTTATTTTGATAAACCGCACGTCCGTATTCGTCTAGAGTCGGCACATTCAAAGTCATGCTACGTTCTGCGCCAACATACGCTGCGTAAATATCAATACTCAATTCAGCATGTTGATCCTCGCCTTTTATTGGGCCGCGGGGTTGCTCGGAACGAGTGTGGGATTGGCGGAATGATGAAAACAGATCTTCAAAATTGAAGTCTCCCGCTCCGAACGGTTCGCCTTCATGACGTTCATAGTGGAAGCCGCCACCGTTAAATCCATTGCCAAACGGATTGCCGCCTTGACCGAACGGATTGCCTCCGGCGCTGCGTCCGTAAGGATTAGCCAACATTTCATCGTATTCGGCCCGCTTTTCTTTATCGGAAAGCGTTTCGTAGGCACGGTTGATTTCTACCGTACGTTCGGCTGCGTCAGGTTCTTTGCTGACATCGGGGTGGTATTTGCGCACCAGTTTTCGGTAGGCTTTTTTGATTTCGGCCTCATCCGCATCTTTGGCAACGCCTAGTATTTCATAATAGTTTTTTTCTGCCATGTTATTCCTTTGACTGCTAATATACAAAATTCTTATAGTTTTAATAATTGAGGGTAGATATTCTAAAATCAAGGGCATTGGAAATAAAATTCTCTATTTCTGACAATGATTAATGGGTAATTTATTTCTTTGTTTTTAGAGAAATAGAAAATATAAAGGCCGTCTGAAATACGGTTTTTCAGACGGCCTTTATCAAATTGGGGTTTTATTTGTCTTGAGCATTTTTTTGTTCGCGAACCACCCATTGGGCAATATCTGAACCCAATACTTTAGAAGTGCGGTTCAAGACGGCGCAAGAGCTTTTATAAGCGCCAAACATGCCACCGGAAGAGTTGCGGGTAAAGGTTTTTTTATTAACTTGTTTGCCGTCAACATACAAAGTGGCTGAAACCGCCATCCCTTTGGCGTGACCGATAAAGGCATTGCCTGCACTCATGGCGGAAGTGATAGCGATATCTGCGTATGTGCCTTGTTTTTTACCGTCACGGACAACTGTTACATCGCTTTTGGCTGCAGTTTCTTGCAAAGATTTGGACATGATGCTGCCCACTTCTAAACACTCAGAAACAATACGGGTATCGATTTCTTCTTTATCGCGGTAAGGAATGCTTTCATCAATATGGACATCTGCGCTGGCAAATGCAGATGCAAACAAGAATGCGGTTGCAAGGATACTGCTAGGAGACATAGTAGGGTACCTGAAATGGAATGTTAAAAAGAGTTGTTATTGTATAACGGTATTTACACTCAATCAACATAAGTTAAATAGGAAAAGATTTTGTTGAAATAGCTGTTATAGCAAGATAATCAAAAGGCCGTCTGAAATACTGCTATTCAGACGGCCTTTTGATTGGGGCATTAATTTGTTCTAGTCAAATAAGGCAGGGGATCGACTGCTTTGCCGTTTAGACGAACTTCAAAATGAAGCTTGACGCTGTCTGTATCGCTGCTGCCCATGGTCGCGATAACTTGACCTGCTTGGACTTTTTGATCTTTTTGTACCAAAAGCGTGTCGTTGTGGGCATAGGCGGTAATGGTGTAGTCGTTGTGGCTGATTAAAATCAGCTTGCCGTAGCCGCGTACTTCTTCGCCAACGTAGATGACGGTACCGGCTGCGGCAGAACGGATTTGTTGGCCTTGCGTGCCTGCAATATCTATGCCTTTGCTGCTTGTGCCGTTGTAGCGTTGGATAATGGAGGATGAGGCGTTATCGGTCGGCCATTGCAAGCTTAACCGGTTGATTGGGGTAACGGCGGTTGCTTGGCGTTGCTGCGTAGCAGTATTGCGGGAGGCAACATGACGGCGGACTCGCAATACTTGACCGACTTCGATTTGTGAGGCGTTGGGAAGGTTATTCCATGCAACCAGTGTATTGACGTTTTGTCCGTAGCGTTTGGCAATTTGGGTCAGGGTATCGCCGGGGCGGACTTTGTAGTAGCCGTCAGGTACAGCTCGGTTGGAAGAGGTATTGTTGCCGGCGCAGGCTGCTAAGACGGCAATGGTGCTGATGAGGGCCAGACGTTTTAAGGCCGTCTGAAAGGTGGAAATAAAATTTGTATTCATGGGTTGTTTCAAAATGTATCGTTATGTTGTGTATGATAGATAGGAAGAGTGGAAAAAGGTTCACTCAAAAGGCATGGGATAAACTGCATAAAGGCAGCATATTAACATTGAAAATTTGTGGATATGGCGGTATATTTTTTTATCATTTTGATGATAAAGGATTTTTTTGATAAGGTAAAAGAAAGTGAAAGTTTTTTCAGACGGTATTGAATAAGGCAATAAAAATCCCCTGCCGAGATAGACGGACAGGGGATTTTTGTCTCATCGAACTTATTTGTTCAATTCGTTAGCCAGATACAGCCAAGTTTCAATCACGGTATCAGGGTTGAGCGATACGCTCTCGATACCTTCTTGAACCAGCCATTTGGCAAAGTCCGGATGGTCTGACGGGCCTTGACCGCAAATACCGACGTATTTGTTTTGTTTGCGGCAGGCAGAGATTGCCAAGTGCAACATCACTTTAACGGCAGGGTTGCGCTCGTCGAAGGAATCAGATACCAAACCGCTGTCACGGTCGAGGCCGAGGGTCAGCTGGGTCATGTCGTTAGAGCCGATGGAGAAACCGTCGAAGTATTGCAGGAATTGTTCTGCCAATACAGCGTTGCTTGGCAACTCGCACATCATGATCAGGCGCAGGCCGTTTTTGCCGCGTTCCAAACCGTTTTCTTTCAGGGCTTTGACAACAGCTTCGGCTTCACCCAAAGTGCGGACGAATGGAATCATGATTTCGACGTTGGTCAAACCCATTTCGTCACGGACGCGTTTCAAGGCTTTGCACTCGAGTGCGAAGCAGTCTTTGAAGCTGTCAGCAACATAACGCGCTGCACCACGGAAGCCCAACATTGGGTTTTCTTCGTGCGGTTCGTAGATGCTGCCACCTACCAAGTTAGCGTACTCGTTGGATTTGAAGTCAGACATACGGACGATGGTTTTGCGTGGATAAACCGAAGCAGCCAAAGTTGCCACACCTTCTGCGATTTTATCGACATAGAAGTCGACAGGAGAAGCGTAGCCAGCGATGCGGCGGGTAATTTCCGCTTTCAATTCGTCGTCTTGTTTGTCAAATTCCAACAAGGCTTTAGGATGGATACCGATTTGACGGTTGATGATGAATTCCATACGTGCCAAGCCGATGCCTTCGCTAGGCAGGTTGGCGAAGCTGAATGCCAATTCAGGGTTACCAACGTTCATCATCACTTTGACAGGGGCTTTAGGCATGTTGTCCAAAGCAACATCGGTAACTTGTACGTCCAGCAGGCCGGAGTAGATGAAGCCGGTATCGCCTTCGGCACAAGATACGGTAACTTCTTGGCCGTCTGAAAGCAGGTCGGTAGCATCGCCACAACCTACAACAGCCGGAATACCCAATTCACGCGCGATAATCGCTGCGTGGCAGGTACGGCCACCACGGTTGGTAACAATGGCAGAAGCACGTTTCATTACCGGTTCCCAATCCGGGTCGGTCATGTCGGTAACGAGTACGTCGCCTGCTTCAACGGAATCCATCTCTGAAGCATCTTTCACCAAGCGAACTTTACCTTGGCCAACTTTTTGACCGATAGCTCGGCCTTCGCACAAGACAACTTTTTCGCCGTTGATAGAGAAGCGGCGCAGGTTGCGGCTGCCGTCTTCTTGAGATTTTACAGTTTCAGGGCGTGCTTGCAGGATGTAGAGTTTGCCATCCAAACCATCGCGCCCCCATTCGATGTCCATTGGGCGGCCGTAGTGTTTTTCGATGGTCAGCGCGTAATGAGCCAACTCGGTTACTTCGGCGTCGGTAATGGAGAAGCGTTGACGGTCTTCTGCAGGTACATCAACGTTGGTTACAGATTTACCGGCTTCGGCTTTGTCGGTAAAAATCATTTTGATTTGTTTCGAACCCATGGTTTTGCGCAGGATAGCCGGTTTGCCTGCTTTCAAAGTAGGTTTGAATACATAGAATTCGTCAGGGTTTACCGCGCCTTGTACGACGTTTTCGCCCAGGCCGTAAGAAGAGGTAACGAAAACGACTTGGTCGTAACCGGATTCGGTATCGATGGTGAACATCACACCGGAGGCACCGCTGTCAGAGCGCACCATGCGTTGTACGCCGGCAGAAAGGGCAACGATGTCGTGTTCGAAGCCTTTGTGGACACGGTAAGAAATGGCACGGTCGTTGTACAGGGAAGCGAATACATGGTGCATCGCTTCTTTAACGTTATCCAAACCATTAATATTCAGGAAGGTTTCTTGTTGGCCGGCGAAAGAAGCGTCCGGCAAGTCTTCTGCTGTTGCAGAAGAACGTACGGCAACGGAGATGTCCGCACCGCCGGCATCGGCAACCATTTTGTTCCAAGCTGTTTCGATTTCAGCATCCAGTTGCTCAGGGAACGGGGTATCCAAAATCCATTGACGGATTTCTTTACCCACGCGTGCCAATTCAGCAACGTCTTCAACATCCAGTTGTTTCAGGGCTTCGGAAATACGCTCGCTCAGACCATTGTGAGCCAGGAAAGCACGATAAGCTTCGGCTGTGGTTGCAAAACCGCCGGGAACGCGCACGCCTTTTTCAGTCAGTTGGCTGATCATTTCGCCCAAAGAGGCATTTTTACCGCCCACTCGCTCAACGTCAGTCATACGCAGGTTTTCAAACCAAATAACGTAGTTTTCGGCCATTTGTGTGTCCAATCCAAAAAATGTTAAAAAAGAAACAAATCCGCCTGCTTATTGTAGCCATTCGTTTGATGGCTGTCATGTGTTTTATCTTTTTAAAAATCACAAATTCGTCTGTGATATTGTGCTTTTCAGGCGTGTAGCCTTCTGAAATGTGAATATCAGATTCATGTTTTTACGTGTTATCTTCTTGTTAAATATGGAAAACAAAATAAGTTAATAAATTTGATAAACAAGATTTATTTTGCAATTTTAGAATAAAATTCTACAAAATAGCAAAAAATAAAATTTTGTGCCAATTTAAAAATTGTTCAAATTTGTTGTAATCCTGTGTAATCTATCGGGAATCGCTTTATTGCAAAGGCTGTAACTGCTATGATTGCCGTCTGAAACGTTACCCTCAAGAGGATTCATTATGACTGATCCACGCCAAGTCTTCTATATTTCCGACCGAACCGGTCTGACCGCTGAAAATATCGGTGAAGCCTTGCTGAACCAATTTGGCAATGTTGAGTTCAAACGCCATACCTATCCGTTTATTGATACGCCTGAAAAAGCGCGTGCTGTTGTAGACAAAGTCAACCAGTCAGCTGAAAAATTCGGCGTGCGCCCGATTGCTTTTGTCAGTGTGGTCAATGACGAAATCCGTGAAATCATCAAGAAAGCTAATGCGTTCCATATTAATTTCTTTGAAACCTTTCTCGGTCTTTTGGAAAAGGAACTCAATACGGAGGCGGTTGCCGCCCAGCAGGGGCACCACAGTATCGGCAATACCCAACGCTATGATGCGCGTATGGAGGCGGTCAATTTTTCACTGAATCATGATGACGGCGTCAGCGATAAAAACCTGCAGGAAGCGGATGTGATTTTGATGGGCGTGTCCCGTTCGGGCAAAACGCCGACCTGTCTCTATCTGGCCCTGCAATACGGTATCCGCGCCGCAAACTATCCATTGATTCCCGATGATTTGGAATCGACCGATTTGCCGCGTATGGTCAAACCTTATAAAGACAAGCTGTTCGGCTTGACCATTCAGCCTGAACGCTTGCAGGCAATCCGTCAGGAACGCCGTCCTAATTCGACCTATGCCAAAATCGATACTTGCCGCAGCGAGATTGCTGATGCGCAAAATATGTTCAAACGCCACGGTGTACCGTTTACCAATACAACCGATAAATCAGTGGAAGAACTTGCCGTTCATATCTTGCAGGCTTGCAAGTTGAAACGCCGTTTCTAAATGAAATGATAAAAGGCCGTCTGAAATTTCAGACGGCCTTTTTTTATTTTGTGTATTAAGTCTTAGGCAGGGTAACACCGGTTTGTCCCATGTATTTGCCGTTGCGGTCTTTGTATGAAGTTTCGCAGACTTCATCGCTTTCAAAGAACAAGACTTGAGCCACGCCTTCGCCGGCATAGATTTTGGCAGGCAGGGGGGTGGTGTTGGAAAACTCAAGCGTAACGTAGCCTTCCCACTCTGGCTCGAACGGGGTAACGTTGACGATAATGCCGCAGCGAGCATAGGTGGATTTGCCCAAGCAGACGGTTAGGACGTTGCGCGGGATGCGGAAATATTCGACTGTGCGCGCCAAAGCAAAGGAGTTGGGCGGAATGATGCAGCAGTCGTCTTCGACTGTAACGAAGTTTTTCGGGTCGAAGTTTTTCGGGTCGACGATGGTGCTGTTGATATTGGTGAAGATTTTAAATTCATTAGCACAACGGATGTCGTAGCCGTAGCTGGATGTGCCGTAGGAAATGATGCGTTGGCCGTTGGCCTCTTTGATTTGGTTGGGCTCGAACGGCTCAATCATGCCGTGTTCTTCGGCCATGCGGCGTATCCATTTGTCGGATTTAATGCTCATGGTGGTTGTCCTGGGGTAAGGGTTGTTTGGAAATTCTTTAAAATCAACACAACAGCCTTATAGGCAGGCTTGTTCATTGATGTTTCAGACGGCCTAGAAGATGGATAAGGCCGTCTGAAAGGCTGTTTATTTGGTTTTGGAAGCAGATTTCTTAGGCAGTTTGACTTCTTTAATCATACCGTCTTCGCATTTCATGATGAAGACTGGTGTGCCGTTTTGGGAGGCGGTAAAGTTTCCGTGCGCCCTGCCTTTTTTGAACACGCCCTCCAGCGTCATATTGCGTAATTTGGCGCTGTTGGAGGAGAAAGGTTCGATAAAGGTTTCGCTGTTGCTGGAAACGGTATATACGCCTTTGCCGTCAAATTTGCCGTTTTTAAAGGCTCCGACATAGCTGCGGCCGTCTTGGCATTTCCATGTGCCTTTGCCGGATGGTTTGCCGTCTTTGCCGACATCGCCATCGTAAACGCAACCTTTTTCCTGATAAGGATTGATGGTTTCGGCAATGGCAGGCGAACCCAGCATGAAGGCGATAGGGAGTAGGGCGAGGTATTTCATCATTCATTCCTTTTTGCAGGCAGTTTCAGACGGCCTGATATTGGGATTCAAAAGTCAGCAGGGTTTCAGCAATACGGCGTGGCAATATGGCTAAAGCGTGTTCGCGCATGGATGCAGGGATACCATGGTAGGCTTCGGCAATACTGCCGGTAATGGCTGCTAAAGTATCGCTGTCTCCGCCCAGGGAAACTGCCAGTCGGATGGCGTGTTCAAAATCATCGCTTTCAAGAAAGGCGGTAACTGCTTGAGGTACGGTTTCTTGACAGCTTTCGTTGAAATGATAATGCGGCCGGATTTGGTCGCAACTTTGGCTCAAGTTATAGCCGAATTGTCGTGTAATGTCTTCTTTGATTTGCGCTTTGCCGATGCCGGTACGCGCCCAAAAGATGGCGGCGGCTACAGCTTGTGCACCTTTAATGCCTTCCGGATGGTTGTGCGTTACGGCGGCGGATTGTTCGGCAAAATGCAGGGTTTCTTCCAATGTGGCAAATGCCCAGCCAACGGCAGAAACACGCATGGCCGAGCCGTTGCCCCAGCTATTATAAGGTTCTGGATCTTTCCATTCTATCCATTGTGAAAAGCGGCCGCCATATGCGCCTTTAGGGTAGGGATATGCCCTACACCAGCCTTGTAAAATAGAGGCTAAATGATCGTTGCAGCCTTGTAAAACCCAATCGGCGATGGCAACAGTACAAATCGTGTCATCAGTAAAGTCGCTGTCGGGGCTGAAAATGTCAAAATCGATGTGACGGTAGTTGTCAAACTCAAATCTTGATCCGGCAATATCGCCAATGACTGCGCCCAACATCATGACATCCTTTCTGATACTTCTATTTATATTTCAGACGGCCTTTGATATTTCCCAATCAAAAGGCCGTCTGAAAAATTATTCTTGCCAGCCGCCCAAATAAGAAACCAGTTCTTCCAACATGGTGCTGATGGCTTCGGTCATCAGGATTTGCGAGGCAAAGGCGAGGCTGGCGGCATCGTCGCCGTTGCTTTCCGCTTCTTCTTGCAAAACGTCCAGATACTGGATGCGTTTGAGTGTAAAGTCTTGGGTAAGGATGAATGCGATTTGTTCTCGCCATACCAAGCCCAGCTGGGTAACAGTTTTGCCGTTTTTGACGTGTTGTACCACTTCATCGGCGGTCAGGTCTTGTTTGGAAACTTTGACGACCGGGACAACATCGCCTACGCCTTTGAGTTCGCAATCGCTGTCCAATTCAAAACCGCCTTCGCAATGGCCTTGCAGCAGCCAGCTGGTCATCAGGGAGGAGGGCGATTGTTTGGTGTTGGGCAGGGCTGCTTCAAGGCCGCCCAAGGCTTCGCGCAGTTTGGTCAGGATATTTTCCGCTTTGGCAGATGCGGCATTGTTGACCAAAAGATACCCGTGGCGCGTGTCGAAAATCACCTGTGTGCGGCTGCTGCGCGTAAAGGCACGGGGCAGCAGGTCGTCAGTAATCTGTTCTTTCAGTTCTTGTTTTTCCTTGCGGCCGACATTGCGCGCTTCGTTGTTTTGGATTTCCAAAACCTTTTCATCCAAAATATCACGGATGACGCCGGCAGGCAGGACTTTTTCTTCTTTTTTCAGGGCCACACGCCAAGTGTAATCGGCAGGGAAAACCAGCTCGGGCGAAAAGGAAACCGGCGTGGCAAAGCCTTCGCTAAACCAGTCCAAACCCTGACAATGGGCAAATTCGGATTGCGCCAATTTGTCGGCAAGGACTTCCAATTCGGGCAATTTGTCTTTGTTGAGCGGATAAAAACTGATTTGCTTAAACCACATGGCGAGTTTTCCTTTTTATTAAAACCGGCATTATACAGGGAAAATAACATACGGAAATCGGCAGCACCTTTAAAAATGCAGTAAAGGCGTTGACAGAAGAAAAGGCTTTCTGTATAGTTCGCGCTTCGGTTACGCGCCCATCGTCTAGAGGCCTAGGACACTGCCCTTTCACGGCGGCAACCGGGGTTCGAATCCCCGTGGGCGTGCCAAAATTCTTAAAAAACGCTCCTGCTTTTTTCAGGGGCGTTTTTTGTTTTCAGACGGCCTGTCGCTGTGAAAATATCTTTAAATTGGTTTACAATAATGCCATTCTGAATCTTAACGAGAGAAAACAATGTTAGACATCCAATTGCTCCGCAGCAATACCGCCGCAGTTGCAGAACGTTTGGCCGCACGCGGTTACGAGTTTGATACCGCGCGTTTCAACGCTTTGGAAGAGCAACGTAAAGCCGTTCAAGTGAAAACAGAAGAGTTGCAGGCTTCACGAAACAGTATTTCCAAACAAATCGGTGCGTTGAAAGGTCAAGGCAAACACGAAGAGGCTCAAGCTGCGATGGATCAGGTTACCCAAATCAAGGCGGATTTGGAGCAGGCTGCCGCTGATTTGGATGCCGTTCAGAAAGAATTGGATGCTTGGCTGCTGAGCATTCCGAACCTGCCGCACGAAAGTGTGCCTGTCGGTAAAGACGAAACTGAAAACGTTGAAGTCCGCAAAGTGGGCACGCCGCGCGAATTTGATTTTGAAATCAAAGACCATGTTGATTTGGGCGAGCCTTTGGGCTTGGATTTTGAAGGCGGTGCGAAACTGTCCGGCGCGCGCTTTACCGTCATGAAAGGTCAAATCGCCCGTCTGCATCGCGCTTTGGCTCAGTTCATGCTGGATACGCACACGCTGAAACACGGCTATACCGAACATTACACGCCTTACATTGTGGATGACCTGACCCTGCAAGGTACGGGTCAACTGCCTAAATTTGCAGAAGATTTGTTCCACGTTACCCGCGGCGGTGATGAGAGTAAGAAAACGCAATATCTGATTCCGACTGCTGAAGTAACGCTGACCAATACTGTTGCCGACAGCATCGTGGCCGGCAGTGATTTTCCGTTGAAATTAACTGCGCATTCCCCATGTTTCCGCTCCGAAGCGGGCGCATACGGTAAAGACGTGCGCGGCTTGATTCGCCAACACCAATTCGACAAAGTGGAAATGGTGCAAATCGTTCATCCGGAAAAATCATACGAAGCGCTGGAAGAAATGGTCGGCCACGCTGAAAATATTTTGAAAGCGTTGGAACTGCCATACCGCGTGATCACTTTGTGTACCGGCGACATGGGTTTCGGCGCAACTAAAACCTACGACTTGGAAGTTTGGGTTCCTGCGCAAAACACTTACCGCGAAATTTCCAGCTGTTCCAACTGCGAAGATTTCCAAGCTCGCCGCATGAAAGCGCGTTTCAAAGATGAAAACGGTAAAAACCGTTTGGTGCATACTTTGAACGGCTCAGGCTTGGCAGTCGGCCGTACTTTGGTGGCGGTATTGGAAAACCATCAAAATGCCGATGGCAGCATTAATGTTCCTGCTGCGTTGCAACCGTATATGGGCGGCGTGACCAAATTGGAAGTAAAATAATCGTTGTTTAAATAAAAAGGCCGTCTGAAACTTGGGTTCAGACGGCCTTTTCTATGATTGAGCAATTATTTGTTGTGTTGACGGAAATATTCCCATTCTTCGACAACGGTACCGTTAGGTAAGTGGCACACGCCGTATTCACCACCGTCTTTATCTTTTTTGATTTCGGATTTGCCACCTTGTTTGACGCAGAATTCAGAAGCAGGATTGGCCACGCCGACCTTAGGAGATTCTTGTTTTTCAGAAGCGGAGCAGGCGGCCAAAGCAGTGGCGGCAGCGAGGCTGAGGATAAGGGGTTTGATCATGACGTATCTTTCATTTGAAGGATAAAAACAAGTGGATTATAGGGGACGCTTGCGTTTAATTGAGTTAAACAGATTAAAGGCCGTCTGAAAAGTTTTCAGACGGCCTTTAGTTTAAGAAGTCATACCGGATTATTTGGCTGCTTCGGTTTTTTCGCCTTCTTTAGCAAAGTATTTGGCGTAAATTTTGTCGTATTCGCCGCTTTCGCGTACTTTTTTCAGCGCATCGTTCAACATTTTGATGGTTGCTTCGTCGCCTTTGCGTGCAGCGATACCGTAGTTTTCGATGGTGAAGTCAGGCAGGGAGATGAAATCCAAGCCTTTGGTCGGGTTGTTTTTCACATAGTTGGCAATGACTGCGCTGTCGCTGACTACGGAATCCAAACCGCCGTTTTCCAATTCTTTGATAATCAGGGGAACGCTTTCAAAGCGGGCGATTTTCGGATTGTCGTTGCCCAAGAGTTTGGAAACGGAGAAGTCGCCGGTGTAGCCGGTTACCACGCCGACTTTGGCCATGTTTTTCAGGTCTTCGGAAGAAGATACTTTTTTGCCTTTCGGAACGAGGACGACTTGGGTAATTTCAAAGTATGGGTCGCTGAAGAGCATGCTTTGTTTGCGGTCGTCAGTGATGGTTACGCCGGACATAACGATGTCCACGTCGCCGTTGTTCAGCGAAGGGAAGAGGCTTTCCCATGGCTGGTGTTTGAATTCGACTTTGAAGTTGCCGGCTTTGGCCATGGCATTCATCAAGTCAACGTCAAAACCTTCCACTTTGCCGGCAGAATCCAAAGATTCAAATGGGGCAAACTCGGCGTTAGAGCCGACACGGTACACTTTATCGGCAGGAGCAGAGGCATTGTTGCTTTGACCGCCGCAGGCAGTCAGGGCAAGGGCGGAACAAGCGAGGGCAGTGGCCAGCCATTTTTTCATGTTCATGATATGTGCTTTCTTAATAAAATGTTAACGGATAAAATCTTAGTTTAGCATAATTTTGTGAACAAACTAGCCGAAATCAGTGGTCTTTTTCTCGGAAAAATGCGTAGGTTACGTCATGGAAAAGGTCGGTGTGCGGGCTGTCTTCATAGCTCAATTCCGCCAACGCGTCTTCAAAGGCAAGCTGGATGGATTCTACGGCATCGTTGGCCATGTCAGAGGGCAGGGAGCGGATAAGGCCTTTGAGGGCGGTGGCGAGGACGTGGTTTTGCATACGCAAAGCGTCGTTGGCCTCTTCCAGATATTCGAGGCGTTGTTCGATGCTGCTCATGATGTATCCTTGAGTATTAAATAAAATAGTGATTATATAGCGAATTAATATTAAAATGTGACGCTTGCGCCGGCTTGCCGGATATGTCCAACCATCGGCCGTATTTCAAGTGATTTTAGGTTTGAATGCGGCTCACAATAAAAATGAAAAAACGAGATTATTATGGAAAACAACCGTCTTGACCCCACAGCCCTCGAGGAAGAAGATCTGAATTGGGAAAAACGCTTGGAAAGATTGCGTCAGGCACGACAATTCAATACTGCGCCGACTCATGCGCCATTGGTCAAAAAATCGGACGACGCTGTCGATGTTGCGCCCAAAACCGCGTCTAAAAAAGAATATAAATTAGATGCGGACAATCGTGAAAAAGTATTGGAAGAATATTTGTACCGCTGGCAGTTGGAACACAATACTGCCCTTGCAGACGATGGCGAAGCAGTGGAAACCGATGCGATGGTGGTTTTGCAGGACAACTGGTTGAGCGCGCAATCGGCATTGCAGGCCGCGGCTTCAGAGCGTCATATTGAATCCACCCGCACTGTCAGACTGAATCCGAAATCAGGTGCCGTAGATTTTGATGCGCCTGAAGTGGAAGAAACTGAAAAACCGGAAAATGATGATGCGCAAGCGGCTGAAGAGGCGGTTTCAGACGGCCTTGAAAAAGAACCGGCCATCAATGTCCATATCAATGTATTGAACCCGCAGGCGATTGGCCGTCGGGAAGTATTCTGTGTTTCTGAAAAGGATTTGACCGAGCGTCTGATTAAGCGTTTGCGTCCCCATGTGGCCGATGCGGTCAACGGCATGATTCGGATTGCCGTGCAAAAACAAATGGCCTTGTTCACTTACCAGTTGCAGCAAATGCTGAACGAGCAGGCGCCTGGCTTGGTGGAGGATGTATTGGAACACAACGTCAAACGTATTTTGGACGATATGAAGACTGAAATGAAATACCGCCGTTGAGTATCCTGGCCGTCTGAAAAGTTTCAGACGGCCTTTGGCGTAAAATTCCCTTAAAATTTTACGAAACGTGTATAATAGCGGCTCACGTTTTCGTGATAAATATCCTTTCTAAATAGTTGATATGCCCGATGCAGAATCGGGCATTTTTTTTGAGATTGTTATGAATAAAAATAAAATCATTGTATTGCTGATTGCTTTGGTTGCCGTATTTGCCTATAACAAAATGCAAAACAATCAGCCGGTACAATCGCAGAATCAGCAGAAAATAGAAGCTGTTCAAAAACAAAATAATGTGGGTAAAAAGAATGCCGATGCGGCTCAGCAGCAAATCGGTTCGGGCAAAGAATCAGCCGAAGCGGTTTTGAAACAGGCGTTTGAAAACGAGCAAAGCGATATTCAGGTTGAGGGCGAGGGCACGGTATGGAAAACCCTGCCGGATGACAACAAAGGCACGCGCCACCAACGCTTTATCTTGAAGCTCTCCAGCGGTCAGACGCTTTTGGTGGCACACAATATCGACCTTGCCGATAAGATTAAGGGTTTGAAAAAAGGCGATAAAGTAGCGTTTTACGGCGAATACGAATGGTCGGAGCAGGGCGGCGTTATCCATTGGACGCACCATGACCCGTCAGCCCGGCATACTGACGGCTGGTTGAAACACGACGGCCGCCTTTATCAGTAAAAACGGTTTTCCTGTTTTTTCAGACGGTCCGAAACACGGCCTTCGGCTTGAAAGATAGTAGAAATCGGCGCAAAATGTTAACAAGTTAAACAGACGGAAAAATATTGTTCCGTCCATTGGAATACACAGTAGATTGGAAAATAAATGAACAAAAAACTTCATCCGCAAACGCTGGCCATCCGGGGCGGCAAAGAGCAAACCGAATATCGCGAACACAATCAGGCGCTGTTTTTGACCAGCAGCTTCATGTGGGAAAGCGCGCAACATGCGGCAGATTTGTTTTCCAAAAAAATTAAAGGCTTTACCTATACCCGTACAGCCAATCCGACTACTGCCGCTTTTGAAAAACGCATTGCTGCATTGGAAGGCGCAGAGCGCGCGGTAGCCACTTCGACCGGTATGTCCGCGATTCAGGCAGCGTTTTTTACCTTCTTGCAAGCCGGTGATCATGTTATTTCCAGCCGCAGCCTGTTTGGTACAACTGTCGGTTTCATCAATAACATCGTTACCAAGTTCGGCATCGAAGTCAGCCATGTATCGCCGGTTGATGTGGATGAATGGAAAGCTGCCATCAAGCCCAATACCAAACTGTTTTTCTTGGAAACGCCGTCCAACCCTTTGGGCGAAGTTGCCGATTTGGAAGCTTTAGCTGAACTGGCACACCGCATCGGCGCGCTTTTGGTGGTGGACAACAGTCTCTTGTCGCCAGCCGGTTCGCAACCTTTGAAACACGGTGCGGATATTTCCGTGTCTTCCGCAACCAAAGCCATTGATGGCCACGGCCGCGTGATGGGTGGCGTGTTGGCCGGTTCGGATGAATTGATGACGCAAGTAGCCATGTATTGCAACTCTTGCGGTTTGGCGATGTCTCCGTTTAACGCATGGCAGCTGTTGAGCGGCGTGGAAACCTTGTCGCTGCGTATGGAAAAACAATACGACAATGCGCTGAAAATTGCACAATGGTTGAAAGAGCAGCTGCAAGTCCAAGCTGTGTACTACACCGGTTTGCCCGACCATCCGCAAGCCGAACTGATCCGCAAACAGCAAAATGGCGGCGGTATTGTGGTAGGTTTTGAAGTCGCAGACCAAGAAACGGCATGGAAAATCGTGGACGGCGTAGAGCTCTTTTCCCGTACTGCCAACCTCGGCGATGTGCGCTCGACCATCACCCATCCGTGGACAACCACGCACGGCCGGATGCAGCCTGAAGAAAAACTCGCCGCGAATATCCGCCCGGGCTTGATCCGCCTCTCTGTCGGTTTGGAACACATCGACGATTTGATTGATGATTTGCAACAAGCATTGAACAAATAATCTAAAAACAAATTTCAGACGGCCTTAAATTTTAATAGGCCGTCTGAAAGCAATTAAACACACATCTTAAGAATAAAAGGAAAAAAATAATGTCTGAAGCAGAATTCGCCTCATGGGCAATGAAAATCCTACTGAGTGGCCTGATTATCTTTTTGGGCTTTATCGTTTGGAACTTGGGTAAAGAATCCAAAGCCGGCAAATTCGGCATTGCCATGCTCTTCTTGGTTTTGGGCTTGGGTGTGTTTGGGTTCGTATTTAAAGAATTGCTGATTAGCTTTTTGGTATTGCCGAAGTAGGCAGGAAGTTTATTGATAGAACAAGGCCGTCTGAAAAAATGTTCAGACGGCCTTTTGATTTGATGTTTTAAATTACGCCCAATTCTTGCAAGCCGCGCAAGACGCCGTCTTCATCAACACTTGGGCAGACGAATTGTGCGGCAGATTTGGCAGCGTCTTCGCCATTGCCCATGGCAACACCAAAGCCGACGGTTGACAGCATTTCCAAGTCGTTGAAGCTGTCGCCGAATGCCATCACTTTGTTCATATCAATCCCCAGTTTTTCCACTGCGTGGGCGATGCCCCGTGCTTTTGAACCTTCTTTGCGCAGCAGGTCCACAGCATATTCATGCCAGCGGACGGATTTGAAGCCGTGTTGCTGGGTTAGCGGTTGCAGGATTTTTTCTTCTTCCTTATCCACAAAGACCAACATTTGATAAACAGGTTGTTTGCGGAAATATTCTTTGTCAGTCAGGAAGTTGGGCAGGATATGCGATAAGCCTTCGACAACGCGTGGCGAATGGGAGGAAACGGCAATTTCTTGGTTGTTGACAAAGGCGTAGTCTATTTTGTGTTGTTCAAGCAGGTTGATGGCGGTTTCGATGTCGGCAATGTCCAAGGGGTAGCTTTGCAGAGGTTCGCCGCGAAAGGAAATATATTGGCCGTTGATGGTAACGAGCATGTCGATACCGCATTCTTGAATCAAGGCTTTGACTTTGGCGGGAATGGCGGCTTTCGGACGGCCGGTGGCAATGGCAGTTAAAATGCCTTTGGCTTTCAATGCGCGCATGGCTTGGGCAACCGAAGGACGCAGGGTATCCGTGTATTTGCGGTAGAGGGTGTCGTCGATGTCAAAGAAGATGATTTCAGGATTGTTCATGGTTTACTCATCGGGCTGGGTATACACAGCTTTCATTGAAAATTGTGTGAACAGCTTGTGTATAAATTGGTTTAGTATTTGATTGCTATTATAAAAATAAGTTCTGATTAAAATTTAGGCAGAGTTTTATTTTGAGAATAAAGCGGAAAGTTATTCACAATAGGCCGTCTGAAAATTTGGTTTTCAGACGGCCTTGTTTTAAGCAATCAAACGGATATTTTCTTTGTCTTGTCTGAATTTGTTTTTAATCACGAGAGGCAGGCTGCTGTCGAAATACCAGCTTCCATCAGGCAATGCCAACGCGCCGCCGGCGCAGAGCAGGGTAATGCTGTTTCCGGTCAGGGGGTCGGTTTCGGTAATTTCAATTTCGTGCGCTTTGCCCCAATCAGTTACGGGGAGTAGGGCAGCAAGCTCGGTAATGCGTTGGTTTTGATGTTTGATGCCGTTTGGCTGGCGGCAGTTGCCATTGCATTTTCCGACAGCCTCAACAGGGCAGGGTTCGCCCTTTGCGTAGCCGGTCGGCAAAATATTGAGCGAATCTGGGCAGAGTCTGTGTTCTTGCGACCATTGCGTCAAAGCGCGTTTGGCTGCTTTTTTGTGGGCAAACAAACCGTAAGGACGCCAGTTTCTGGTGCCGCTGTTTAACAAGACAATGCGTGCTTGAAGGCCGCCGTGTTCGTCAGCGATAAAGCGGACGGTAGAAAACGATGTGGACTTTTCAGACGGCATCAGTTGGTATTCCTGCATAGTCTGGGCTTTGAGCCATAATGTATGGAGCTGCCCGACTGCCGGAATAAAACGGATGGAGGCTGCGGCTTTGATGTGCGGCGGCAGTTTTTTGCTGTGCAGCAGGGTAGCGGTTTCACTGTATGTGCGTTCATGTGCTTCAATGGCTTGGGCTTTGCCGAAATAGTCAAACCAAACCAATACGCCGTAACTGTCGGGCAGGGCATAGAGCTGTTGGGCAAGCGAATCAGGCAGCCAAGTGGGCAACATTTTCGGATTCATCAATACACGGACGTGTTCGTCCCATTGTTGATGATTTTTTTCTGTCAGACTTAATTCGAGATAATCACACAATGCGGCCACATCGGTCATGGCGCGGTGGCGGTTGGTCGTCTGAATGCCGGTGCGTTCGATAATGCTGTCGAGGCTGTGTTTGTAAAACTCAGGATACAGGCGGCGCGACAGTTGAACCGTACAGAGCGAGGGAGCGGCAAAGTCAGTATGGATACGGGCAAACTCGTGGCGCAGGAAGGTGTAGTCAAAGCGGCTGTTGTGGGCAACAACCACTGCACCTTGCAGCAGCGGCAACAAATCGCCTGCAATATCGGCAAAGACAGGCGCGTTTTTTACCGTTTCATCATGAATTCCGGTCAGCCTGGCAACAAATTCGGGAATGCTGCGGCAAGGATTGACCAATTGCTCGTAATGTGAGGCGCGTCCTTGCTCAAAGCGAACAAGGGCGACTTCCGTTATCCTGTCTTGATAGAAATTTCCACCGGTCGTCTCCAAATCCACCACGACCACAGGCCGTCCCAAACGGGAAAATGCTTCGGATAAGAGCGGCCAGCGTGCGAAATCTGACATTTTATTCTCTGTAAATTCAATAGCAAATGCGCATTTTACACGCTGTCTGCAAGTTTTCCAAATAAAACGCTTGACAATAAATAGCCCTCTCTTTATAATTCGAATCTTTCTTGATGCACCCGTAGCTCAGTTGGATAGAGTATCTGGCTACGAACCAGAGGGTCGGGCGTTCGAATCGCTCCGGGTGCGCCACAGAAAATCTCCGCGCCCATCGTCTAGCGGTTAGGACATCGCCCTTTCACGGCGGTAACCGGGGTTCGATTCCCCGTGGGCGTGCCAGTTACTTTAAAATAAGCCATCACTAAAGAATAGTGATGGCTTATTTTTTTACATTTATTTTTACATTTATAAGTTTATAGTTATTTAATTTTTTAAATAGCTTTCTTAGTTGTTCAGACGTCCTTTGCCTATCCTTCTACCCAAAGCATCGTAGGTGTAGGCCCAAGTCTCTTTTGTGCCGTCTTTTTTGAAGATTCCGGCTTTGACCAGTTAGTCATGCAGATCGCAGAAGTAGTTCTGTACTTCGCCGTCGGCCAGTTCACGGTGGATCAGGTTGCCGAAGTGGTCGTAGTAATAGTTGCTGCCGTTGTATTCTTTAAGGGGGTTGTCCGGTATATGAGGGACGATTTGTTGAATTAGGTTCAATTTTTTGGGGAAAGATAGATTGACCCATTAGGGCTTGCCTCTATTCCAGTACTATCTTCTCTTTCTGGTTTTCAGGTGCCGAAAGAGTCAAGCTACTGGTGTAAATTCACGATTAGACAACTGCAGAAGAAAGCAGCCAACAGACACACTACCTCCTCTGTAATCAAATTGGTATCCCAAGAGGGATGACCGACTGTGAAGATAACCTCTGGTTTGGGAATTATTACGACTGGGGCAAACTAAAAAGAGAAATGGATATATCTGGAACTGCTCGCTAACCATTTCGATTATGCATTACAACTTTTTCAGGTATTATGAGCTATGGCATTAAGGTTGTCTTAAAACATTCCTTCCAGACAAACTTAATGCTCTGTTAAGATATTATCTTCACATTATTGGGTAAATAATATCTTCTTAACAGGGCAAAAAATAGTCATAATTTTTTGTGTCTAATTTCTTAAATAAGTAAGATTAATTTTTGAAACTTTATTTGATATCAAATATTCTCCATGGAATGAGTCCTGTTCGATAATGTGCCCCTTAGGAAGTTTCCAACATTTTCTTAATCCTCCTCCAGAAGTTTTAGGTTTGTAACGATAGTCCGCTAAATCTTATTAATTAATTGATATTTATCAATATTTTTAATTCGTCTGGTAGTTTGGCACCATTTATATATGCCTTTTTAGCCCAAAATATGGCTTTTTCTTTATTGCCTTGTGTGAAAAATAAATCGGCTAAATTGGATTGGGCAATTGGATGTCCATTTTTTGCCGCTATCTCTAGCCATTTAAATTCCAAATCTTGATCTAAAGATACAAACATATGGTATTGATATAATTTGAATGCTGAGTTTTTATCTCCATTAGTGGCGTTCTTTTCGAGAATTTGAATTTCTTCATCTGGAATCCAATAAGTACTACCTGTTGATATGAAGTCAGTCATTTTCTCATTTCTTTCCGGATGTTGTTTACATGATATTAAAGGGGTTAATAACAAAAATAAAATTAAGAAATTTTTCAGTATTTCCATAGTTAGCATGTTCCTTACTTATTTTTTACTTTGAGGAGTAAAGCTTCTCATGGTGCCTGGTTTGCTTGTATCTTGCGAGCGATCAGCCTTCATTCCCATCGGTGTTAATTCCCCGTTACTTGAAAACCAAAGATATTCATTTGGTGCTTTAACTGTAGTATTTAATTCATTAGCAAGTTGTTGTCCAAGAGGGTTTGCTCCTTTTCCTGTATTACAGGATAAAATCTCAACCGTCATACCTGATTTATAGTTAGGATTTTTTTTAATTCTCGCTGCTAATTTTTTAGCATCTAATCTTTCACCTGTAGCTCCATCTACCATCAATGAAGGATTACCATGCCCTCCTACTTGGAAAGTATTCGGTTTATTGGCAACTTTATGAGCGTAAGAGTGTATGTCTTCATTACTTAGGAATAAATTCATATCAACTCCAGCTAAACCTAACCAATCGACCCATACTTGGGTATTAGGTGCAAATTGATAAAGATTATCCCCCCATCAACCCTATCGGATAGCGACGACGCCATCGCTTAATTAAAAATCCTGCCTTAAGATCGGCAGGATTTGAAAATAGCTTTCACATTATGAAATAAAACAGCACTTCATTTTTCTCAAAAAATCGTCTTATTTATCTCGGCACGCTTCAGTTTACAGCATATTCTTGAGATATATTTGTTAATATAAAGTTAAATTCTTTTCTGTGCTTTTATATATATCTGTATAGAAATAAATTCTATTACCTTTTATCTCTTTCAGATAAACCAAGTCTTCGATACCCCCAATATACTCAATTGATAAATCATCTAAATTTAATGTTGCAAGCCTAAATCCAACAACGCAAAATCGTCTAATGAAAACTGGAATATATATTTTTCTATTGAAATACAACAAAGGCCCTCCAAACCCCTGTTCTTTAATAATAACTTGACCGTTAATGGATAGACTCCCAACTAAGGGAGAACCTTGATTTACTTCCATCAAATCAAGGTAGCTGACTTCCCATTTGTCAAACAAAAATTTTTCTTGAAAGTCTAAAGGAGTTTCATTCAAAATTTTTAACTTAGGCATTTCTAACACTTTCCCTTTCTTTTAATTTTTTATGAATTTGTTAGTTCCTATACGTAGCCCCCAAAAATCTCCACGACTTGAATTAAGATGCAAATCTCCAAATCTCTGTACAGGTATGTTAAATGGTGCCTTAACAGTAAATCCTTTAAACAAAAATCCATCAGAAGTTGTAATTTTAAGTTTCTCAAAAATACTTGCTAAACCTAAAACATCAATCCAAGCACTAGAATTTGGTGCAAACCAATAAAAATTATCCCCGCCCCACAACCTAATCGGGTCCTGATTGATAAATCGACCCGCATCAGGCTCATAGTACCTGAAGAAGTTGTAATGCAGCCCTGTCTCACGGTCAGCGTACTGGTTTTGCAATCGGAAGGGTTGGTATGCGTTATACGTTACCTTGGTTTCCTCTTTCAGACGGCCCCAACCGGTGTAGTTGCCAAACCAAACCAGGTTGCCGTCTTTATCGGTCATCTCTCTCGGGATGCCGATTTGGTCGCAGTGAAAGTAGTGGATTTCCTGTTTGCTTTCGCCGTCTTCGTTGGTCCAGTTGCGTACCTGTGCCAAAGGTTCATAGCTGTCGGGATCGGTGTAGATATAGGTATACCTGCCGTCCGGGTGGATTTCTTGCAAGAGGTGGCTGCCGTCCCAAACGAATCCGGTTTCCTCTTTCAGGCCGTCTGAAACTTCTTCGTTTTTCAGACGGCCTTTGCCTATCCTTCTGCCCAAGGCGTCGTAGGTGTAGGCCCAAGTCTCTTTCGTGCCGTCTTTTTTGAAGATTTCCGCTTTAACCAGTTGGTCGTGCAGATCGTAGAAATAGTTCTGCACTTCGCCGTCCGGCAGTTTGCGGTGGATCAGGTTGCCGGTATAGTCGTAGCCGTAGCAAAGGCTGACGACGGTGACTGTTTCTCCATTGGTTAGGCCGTCTGAAAGAATTTCAGACGGCCTTTTAAATTGTAAGAACAAAACCCGCGTGCATGCCTTTGGGCACACATACTACGTGCGGGCTACGGCTTGCTATTTTATCTAGGGTAGCTCAAAAATTTTATGAAATCATTTATTTCATCTTCATTAAAGCCATTTTCAAGATATTCTTTCTCATAAAAAATAAAATCTAATAAATATTTTCTTGAATAATCATCTAAATTATTTTTAATTTTCTCAACTTGCATAAAAAATTTATTGGGTTCTATTAATTTTGTTATTAGTACATTTAACTCAAAATCACAATTTTTGCTTAAAATATTTAGATTTTGAAAAATCAAATCAGCAATTTCCTGTTTTTGTAGGTCATTAAAGTTGAGTATAGATATTGCTCTCAGAAAATCAGAGATGCTTTGAACTACTATAAAT